>CP064990.1:304154-608308 GCA_016699915.1 Neisseriales bacterium
ATAAAATCCAGCATGTGGCTCATCAATCATGACCGCGACAATAAAACGCGGTTTTGATAAAGCGGGCGCAAAACCGATAAATAAACTAGCATGTTTGTTGGGTTGATAGACACCGTTTTCAAGCTTACGTACCGTACCCGATTTTCCGGCTACGTGGTAACCCGATATTTGTATACTAGGCTGCCCAACAATGGTCAGCATTTGTCGCATTTGTCTGGCTGTACTATTAGCAATGACTTGCTCTCCCTCAGCTGGCATCGATACCTTAGCAAAAGAAACGGGCATTAACTTACCGCTAGTTGTAAAAATGGTATAGGCTCTGGCCATTTGTAATAAACTGGCCGCGACACCATACCCAAAAGACATCGTTGCTTGTTCTATAGGTCGCCAATTAACTGGGTTGCGTAGCCTGCCTGCGCTTTCCCCTGGAAAACCTGAATCCAATGAACGACCAAAACCGACGGTATGATAAAAATGCCACATCTCACGTGAACTAAACATGAGTGCAAGTTTGGAAACACCAACATTAGAGGATTTTTGTACAATGTTAGCCACATCCAAGCTGCGATGGGTTTTAACATCCCGCACCACAGCGCCATTAATAGTGTAGCTATTGGTATTCAGTACAGTATGTGGCGTTACTTTTCCGCTATCAATAGCCTTTGAAACCAAGATTGGCTTAATGGTTGAGCCTGGTTCTGTAAGATCAGTAATTGCACTATTGCGCCATTGTAGTGAACGCGTAGTTTGGCGATTATTAGGGTTATAAGAGGGATAATTTGCCATGGCTAAAATTTCGCCTGTTTGAGCATCCAGCACAACGACACTACCAGATTTGGCCTTGTTTTCTACTACGCCACGCCTAAGCTCACGATAAGCTAAATACTGGAGTTTCTGATCCATGGACAAGATAAGTTTTTGCCCATTTTTTGGTAATGTCACATCGGTCAAATCATCAACAATATGACCTAGTCGATCTTTAAGCACAACCCTTTTACCATTTTGCCCGGCTAGCTTATCGTTGTATGCCAACTCTAGACCTTCTTGACCTATTTTATCCACTCCTGTAAAACCGACTGCATGTGCGAATAATTCGCCGGTTGGGTAAAAACGCCGATACTCAACTTGACTGGCAATACCTGGAATACCCAATTGCATCACTCGGTTAGCAAGTTCTGGTGCAATGTGACGTTTGATGTAAACAAATTCTCGCTTTTTATCAGCCAATTTTGCCTGAATAGTGCTCGGCAAGATGTTAAGTAAATGCGCTAATCGCTTTAATTGTTGATGTGACACTTTTTCCATGCTTGACGGGCTAGCCCAAATTGATTCCACACGTGCACTCACTGCTAACAAGGCACCATTTCGGTCTGTAATAACACCACGCGTTGCATGTAAAGTCAGCTCACGACAAAAACGTGCCTCCCCCTGATTTTGTAAGAAATGCCCATTGCACAACAAAATGTAAAAAGCGCGAACCAATAACACTAAAAACAATGCGATAAAGATAAAGAGAACAATACGAGACCGTTTAGACTGTTTATCTAATGGTGCAGGCTGTTTGCCGCTATAGCGAAAGTTTGTGTAAGTATAGCTACTCATTGATCAAGCTTTTATTAGCATTAATAACAACCGTTTCTTCTTTGCTTGGTATGTGCATACCTAAACGTGTGGTTGCTGCTTTATCCACTAAGTTATGTGCTCCCCAAGTACTTTGTTCCAGCTGCAGTTGTTCATACTCTGCATTGAGTTGTTCTATTTGGTTTTGTATCCTATCTAATTGGCTATAAATGGAACGCGCTTTATGCTGTGTAGTCACTACCCAAAGTGCAAAACCAACGATAGCAATTAATAAAACACCATTCAATTTCTTCAAGCCATCTACTCTCTTAACAAAGCGTGGCTACGCCTTGCAACACGAAGTACAGCAGAACGCGCCCGCGGGTTCTGCTGTACTTCTTCTTTGCTTGCATGCTTGACACGATCAACGCAGTCCAATAATGGTTGGGCTAATTCATGACTCCTTACTTTGACCCAACGGGGTAAATGATCAGCCCGGCTATAACAACGCATGAATCGCTTAACGATGCGATCTTCGAGCGAATGAAAGCTAATCACTACGAGTTTTCCACCACACTTTAATCGCCGCACTATTTTCGGCAATACGGTCGCTAGAGAATTTAGCTCATCATTGATGTAAATTCTTAATGCTTGAAATGTCCTTGTTGCAGGATGCTGTCCTGCTTCATAATGTTTAATTTGCTTCGCAACCAATGTTGCTAACTGACCCGTTGTAGCGATAGGGGACACAGCACGCTGTTTGACAATCGCACCAGCAATAGATTTTGCAAATCGCTCTTCTCCATAAGTACGAATCACCTGCTCAATATCTGATTGCGTGGCGTTTGATAACCATTCGGCTGCCGTCATGCCACTACTCGTATCCATACGCATATCAAGCGGTGCATCAAAACGAAAACTAAATCCACGCTTTGCATCATCTAATTGCATTGAAGACATTCCTAAGTCATAAAGCGCACCATCAATTTGGTCTATACCCATACGATCTAATACCAACTCAACATGCACAAAATCACTATGTACCATATCAAATCGTCCATCTTCCTTAGACAGTGCAGATCCAATAGCAACCGCATACGGATCTTTATCTAACGCAATAAGACGTCCCGATGCACTCAATCTGTCTAATATGGATTGACTATGCCCACCATATCCAAAAGTGTTATCTAAATACACACCTGCTTTTTTGGTAATCAATGCGTTAGCCGATTCGCTACACAACACACTTTGATGGTGTAATGCCTGATCATTCATAATGAAAACTCATCCAGTGCCATGTTTAAAACTTTTCTGTCTAGAATCAAAGCCGCTTCCGTCTCCGCTTTCCAGTCTTGTGCGTTCCATAACTCAAAACGGTTACCCATTCCAACAAGTCCCACTTCTTTGTTTAAAAAAACCAATTCCCGTAAACAAGTAGGAATCAAAATACGTCCAAAACCATCCATTTCCAAGGTTTCAGCATGCCCAAGCATTAAACGCTGATAAGCTTTAAGCATAGGGTTGCCGACGGGTAACGCAATGAGTTTTTGCTCAACAAGTCGCCATTGTGATTCTGGGTAAATCAAAAGATGGTTTTTTGCTTCTAGGGTAACCACTAACGTTGGGCTAAAATTTGTCAATAACACTTCTCGATGTTTAGCGGGGATCGCTAAGCGCCCTTTATTATCCAAATTGAGAATATTTACACCGCCAAACATGTCATGAACCTCATTGACTGAAGTTGGTCAATACATGCCCCACCCTAAAAAAAGTAGTACGTGCATATTTTACCCACTTTAATCCATTTTTATCCACTTTATGCCACTTTTAGAGAATTAGGCAATATTTGTCAAGCAAAAAATAGCTCTTATGCTGAAAAAATAATGGGACGTGACATGCGAAACCATCTGTGTGCGCAAAAATAAGCATTGTCAGCAACAAGTTTTGTGCTAATTTCATCCAAATGGTATGTTGAACAACTTATGTTACAGTGTAGTCAAAATATACAAAGTAAGTAGCGCAGAAAGAAAAACTGATCAGCAATGATTGCAGTAGTTAAAAAGTACTGCATAGGAAAATCAACGTGCTGCTATTCTTGCATAACAAGCTTTTCCCAAATTATCATTTACAATGTGTCTCATCTGAATTGACTCTTAGGGTTTTTTGTTATAGTTAGCGGTTCGGGTGCATTCATTAAAACTTAAAAAAACTGAGGCTCGTTTTGGTTTATTATATTTTTACGATACGACCAATCCTCTATTACTATGTCTATTAATCTAGCAAGACGTTTTGGTGGTATTGCCAAACTATATGGCGAAGAGTGTTTGGCACAATTTGCTCAGTCCCATGTATGCGTCGTTGGTGTAGGAGGTGTTGGCTCTTGGACAGTTGAAGCGCTTGTCCGTAGTGGAATTGGCGCGATTACCATCATTGATTTGGATAATGTCAGTTAGTCGAACTGTAATCGACAGCTTTCTGCATTAGACCCGCATTTTGGCAGGGCTAAAGTAGCGGTCATCACAGAACGTATGCACGCTATTAATCCACACTGTCGTATCAATGCTATTGAAGAATTTATTAATGCGGATAACTTATCTGAATTGCTCAATGAGCGCTTTGATTACCTCATGGATGCGATAGATCACACTGCTACTAAGGCCGTTTTAGCTACTTGGTGTATTCAACAAAAACTCCCTTTCATTGTATGTGGCGGAGCGGGCGGAAAAATTCAGCCACAGTGTGTTAAAGTCAGTGATTTAAGTGCTGTGCAGGGCGATCGTCTATTGGCAAACTTGCGCTATACCCTCAGGAAATATTATGGATTCAGTCAACCGATCAAGCAACCATTCAATGTACTTTGCGTTTACTCAGATGAACCTGAGCGCCATCCATTACAACGTACATCCAATAAGGCTTTAAGTGGTTTATCTTGCTCAGGATATGGTTCCAGCATGGCTGTTACAGCTACTTTTGGTTTAATTGCTGCGGCGACTGTGATTAATACTTTAGCTGGCTATACATCGCACATAATAGCTCGGCAACACGCATGAGGAATCAACCATGACAATTAAAACTGATATGTTACAAACCAATAGCCCAATGCCTCTTATGGCGAAAGTTACTTTATCTTCACAGGAAGAAGCTTTAGAAAAAGCGCTACGCCCAAAACAATTTAATGAATATATTGGCCAAACAAAAATTCGAGAGCAGCTTGAAATATTTATTACTGCCGCTAAAAATCGTGGTGAAGCATTAGATCATGTATTGTTATTTGGACCACCTGGCTTAGGAAAAACCACTTTAGCGCATGTTATCGCACATGAACTAGGAGTGGGATTTCGCCACACATCAGGACCTGTCTTGGAAAAAGCTGGTGATCTGGCAGCATTACTGACTAATTTAGAAGCACATGACGTGCTATTTATTGATGAAATACATCGATTACCCGCTTGCGTTGAGGAAATTTTGTATCCAGCACTTGAAGATTATCAGTTGGATATTATTATTGGCGAGGGGCCTGCGGCGCGCTCTGTTAAAATTGATTTACCTCCTTTTACACTTATTGGTGCTACCACCAGAGCTGGCATGCTTACTAATCCATTAAGAGAAAGATTTGGCATTGTTTTTAGGTTAGAATTTTATGCAGAAGATGAGTTATCACGCATCGCAACACGATCTGCCAAACTGCTCGCTACGCAACTGGACAAACAAGGTGCTACGGAAATTGCAAAACGATCACGAGGCACCCCTCGCATTGTTAACCGCTTACTGAAAAGAGTGCGTGATTATGCCCAAGTCCGCGCTGATGGCATTATTACATCAAAAGTAGCCCATGCAGCACTTGCTTTACTTGAGGTCGATGAAGCCGGGCTAGACATTATGGATCGCAAGTTATTGCAGTCCATCATTGAGAAATTTGAAGGCGGACCTGTCGGGTTGGATAGCCTGGCCTCTGCTATTGGAGAAACCAGTAATACCATAGAAGATGTCATTGAGCCGTATTTAGTACAGCAAGGCTATCTGCAGCGTACTTCAAGAGGTAGACTTGCTACAGCCCGCGCTTATCAACATTTTGATTTACAAACTACAAATACAGCAACAACTGAGGATTTATTTGGCTAGCAGTGATTGGGCTTGTTATAAATCTATTGGTATCGAGTTGCCATCATACTAAGACTTATGGGTTTAATATAGCTTGCCTGACCTGCTGTACCGAATGCTTCATAGCGCCCAATACACAGGTTACGCATCGCTTCTTTAGATGGACCAAGATATTTTCTTGGATCAAACTCTTCGGGATGACAAGATAAAAAACGGCGAATGGTGCCTGTACTTGCCAACCTAAGATCTGTATCAATATTCACCTTTCTCACACCGTGCTGGATACCACGCACAATCTCTTCAACTGGTACACCATAAGTGTCGGGTATATTCCCACCAAATTCATTAATAGTTGCTAGCCATTCTTGGGGGACAGAACTAGACCCATGCATGACAAGATGTGTATTCGGAATTTTTTGGTGAATCTGTTTGATCAAATCAATTTTTAATACTTCTTGGGTAGGTTTTTGCGTAAATTTATAAGCACCGTGACTTGTACCAATAGCAATGGCCAAAGCATCCACGCCCGTAGCCTGTACAAAATCTGCCGCTTCATCCGGATCAGTAAGTAACTGGTGATAGTTGAGCGATCCGCTAGCTCCTATGCCATCCTCTTCGGTAGCGCAACCTGTCTCTAAAGATCCTAAGCAACCAATCTCGCCTTCCACTGATACACCACGAGCATGCGCAAAATTCACCACCTGACGGGTTACTTCAACATTATATGTATAATCAGCAACAGTTTTACCGTCAGCTTTCAATGATCCATCCATCATCACTGAACTAAAACCATGTTGAATGGCCTGCTCACATATTTGGAAACTGGTGCCATGGTCTTGGTGCATGACTACTGGGATATGTGGAAATGTTTCGATCGCAGCTAAAATGAGATGTTTTAAAAAAAGATCTCCTGCATATTTTCGAGCGCCTGCCGATGCCTGTAGAATAACTGGCGCATCGGTCGCATCAGCCGCTTCCATAATCGCCTGTATTTGCTCGAGATTATTAACATTAAACGCAGGCACTCCATAGCCTTTTTCCGCTGCATGGTCTAAAAGCTGTCTTAAAGATATCAATGCCATGAAGTCCTCCGAATACACTGCCAATTAATAAAATTCAAAATAGTCATTAATCATTAAACCGAGCTGATAATATCGCAATAGCAGGTAGCGTTTTACCCTCTAAAAATGCTAAAAATGCACCGCCACCTGTTGAAAGGTAACTCATTTTATCAGCCACCTTAAACTGGGTAACAGCAGCAATTGTTTCTCCTCCCCCGGCAATAGAAAAAGCATCGGATGCCCCAATTGCTTCTGCCAAAGCTCGAGTACCGTGACTAAATGGTGCGATTTCAAATACACCAATAGGACCATTCCACACAATCATTTTAGCTTGCCTAATCAATTGAAGTAACAACGCTATGCTACGCGAACCAAAATCAACGATTTTATCTTCTGGCAAGATATCAGCAATATTTTTAAGCACTGCCGTTGCATCAGCCGATATATTTTTCGTGACGATAACATCGCTCGGAAGCGGAACCAATCCATGGCGACGCTGCATATTATCCATAATACTTTTTGCTTCATTTAGATAAGCTGATTCGGCCAATGATGCGCCAATATCATAACCTGACGCCAATAAAAAAGTATTGGCAATACTGCCTCCAACCACCAATTGATCAACTTTGTCAGCCAATGCGTTGAGAATAGATAGTTTCGTTGATATTTTAGCGCCTGCCACAATTGCCAAAAGCGGGTGTGCAGGCTTTGATAAAGCAAGGCTCAGCGTGGCTATCTCTTGATGTAATAAAAAACCTGCGCAGGCAACAGGCGCAAATTTTGCCACCCCATATGTTGATGCTTCAATACGGTGTGCAGTACCGAAAGCATCGTGAACAAATACATCGCATAGCTTGGCATAGCGTTGACTTAGATCTGGATCATTCTCTTTTTCACCTATATTCAAGCGCACATTCTCCAGCATGACAACGCTGTTAGGTGCAAGCTGGATAGCTTCGGACCATTGCTGAATGATAGCAACAGGTCGCTGTAAAAGTTCACTGAGACGCTTAGCAATCGGTAATATGCTGTCTTTTGTCTTGGGTGAGCCCTCAATGGGACGCCCTAAATGGGTCATGATAATGACAGCAGAGGCATTTTGTTGTAAACAATATTGTATAGAAGGTAGGGAAGCACGAATACGGGTATCGTCACTAATGGCACCGTTGTCTTGCAATGGCACATTCATATCAACACGAATCAAAACCCGTTTGCCTGCCACATTGAGTTTTGCTAATTGCAGATAAGGCATATTGTTACCTTTGCAACCAAAAGATAGTTTGTTAGTTACACCGCAAACATCGCTTGTGCAGTATTAAGCATCTGGCAACAAAATCCCCATTCATTGTCATACCACAATAATACTTTCACAAGATTGCCACCCAAAACTTTGGTAAGGGTTGCATCAAAATGTCCCGCTTCTTTAGTATGGTTAAAATCACTCGAAACAAGTGGTAAATGATTATAGCCTAGTATTTTTTTTAGGGTGCCTTCTGCGGCTGATTGAGCAATCGCATTGACTTCTTCAACCGTAGTTACGCGTAAAGTTTCAAATGTAAAATCAACCAGCGAAACATTAATGGTGGGGATGCGCACCGCAAAACCATCTAATTTACCAACCATTTCAGGCAACACCAATCCCACTGCTTTTGCAGCACCTGTTTTAGTGGGGATCATATTTTCCACTGCAGATCGTGCTCGACGCAGGTCTTTGTGACGTATATCGGTTAATGTTTGATCATTCGTAAAAGCATGAATCGTTGTCATCAACCCTTTGGCAATACCAAGCTGATCATGAAAAATTTTAACAGCAGGCGCTAAACAGTTTGTGGTACAACTTGCATTGGATACCACACACATTGCTGGTGTTAATATAGTGTGATTGACGCCATAGACAATGGTCGCATCAACATCCGCATCGCCTGGCGCGGAAATTAAAACTTTTTTTGCGCCGCTGTCAAGATGAACAGATGCTTTGGCTTTGCTGGTTAAAGAGCCAGTACATTCCAGCACTAAATCAACACCGAGTTGTGCCCAGGGTAATGTTGTGATGTCTCGCGTTGAAAAAAATGGAATGGCATCACTATTAACCACTAATTGGTTATCAACATAACTAACTTTTTCAGCAAAGCGCCCATGTACCGTATCAAATTGCGTTAGGTGTGCATTAACCTCTAAGCTACCTGATCCGTTAATCGCAATGACATGAAATTGTTTTTGCAACTTGTACTCATAAATTGCTCGCAGAATCTGGCGACCAATTCGGCCATAGCCATTAATTGCAACACGAATCGCCATGTTAACTCCTGTTAGCGGTGAATGATTAAAACCTTCAACAATCCTATCAAATAATATCGCGCACAGCTTTTACAATATGCACAACATCCAATGCAAATTCTTTGAATAATTCAGGTGCTTTGCCTGATTCACCAAAAGATCCAATACCAATAACCGCTCCTTTTAGCCCCACATACTTTCTCCAAAAATCTGGGTGACCTGCTTCAATGGCGACGCAGGGTAAATGAGTAGGCAATACAGATTCTCTATAGATTGGATCTTGCTGGTCAAATATCGTAGTTGATGGCATCGAAACAACCCGTACAGCAATGCCCATGTTAGCCAGTTCAATTTTTGCCGATAGAGCCAACTGCACTTCAGATCCCGTTGCAATCAATACCGCTTGCAACTGATTGGCATCACTTAGAATGTAACCACCTTGTCGAATCAATTGAATTCGTTCTGGCAAGCTGTCAATAAAAGGGAGATTTTGCCGGCTAAATATCAAGCAACTAGGCTGATCACGTTGACTCAACGCTTCAATCCAAGCAACCATCGACTCAAGCGTGTCACAAGGTCGCCAAACAACCATATTAGGAATATAACGCAAGGTAGCAATTTGCTCAATCGGTTGGTGAGTGGGTCCGTCTTCACCTAAACCAATCGAATCATGCGTTAGCACAAATATTGGATTAATTTTCATTAAAGCAGCCATACGTAGAGCATTGCGTGCATATTCGCTGAACATTAAAAATGTGCCACCAAATGGCTTAAATCCACCATGCAAAGCAATCCCATTAATGATGGCAGCCATACCGAACTCTCGTACACCATAATGAATATAATTACCGCTGGGTTGTGTAGCATTTAACACCACTGCCTCTTTCCATTTGGTCAAATTAGATTCGGTCAAATCGGCTGATCCCCCTAGTAATTCAGGGAGTTTTTCGGATAAAAAAGTGATAGCATGTTGAGAAGATTTACGGGTTGGTAGTGTTTGTGCATCCCGACAAACTTGATGCAATTTTTCGTTCGCATCATTTAACCAGTAATCGGGTAATTGATCCGTTATTCTTCGTTTAAATTCTTTCGCAAGCACGGGATATATATTGTCGTATTCAGTAAAATTAACACACCAATCGTTTTCATGTTTTTTGCCCAATTGACGTGCATCCCACATATTGTAAATCTCATCAGGAATCACAAAGGGTGGATAAGACCATCCTAAGTTCAAGCGCGTATTGTTGACCTCTTCTTGCCCAAGCGGAGCGCCGTGGACATAGCAAGAACCAGCCTTGTTTGGCGAGCCATAACCAATCGTTGTTTTGCAACAAATTAGTGTAGGGCGCTTGGTTTCTTTTTTGGCTTGTTTGATAGCATGATTAATTTGAAGAGGGTCATGACCATCTACACTACGAATGACTTGCCAATGATAGGCTTCAAAGCGTTTGGCGGTATCTTCATTAAACCAACCAACAACTGGTCCATCAATAGAAATACCATTGTCATCCCAAAAAACCACTAATTTATTTAATTCAAGCGTACCAGCTAACGAACATACTTCGTGGCTAATACCTTCCATGAGGCAGCCGTCTCCTGCAAATACCCAAGTATAATGATCGACAATAGGATAATTGGGTCGGTTAAATTCGGCGGCCAATCGTTTTTCAGCCAGTGCCATTCCAACTGCATTAGCAATTCCCTGACCTAATGGTCCTGTCGTTGTTTCAACGCCAGGCGTTACCCTATACTCAGGATGACCCGGTGTTTTAGAGTGAAGCTGTCGGAAATGTTTAATATCGTCAATAGAAACGTCATAACCCGTCAAATGCAGCAAGCTATAAAGCAACATCGAACCGTGACCATTTGAAAGAATAAAGCGGTCTCGATTACACCATTGAGGATTTGATGGGTTATGTTTTAAAAAAAGGCGCCACAATACTTCAGCAATATCAGCCATACCCATTGGCATTCCTGGATGACCTGAATTCGCTTTTTCCACAGCATCTATTGAAAGAAATCGAATTGCATTGGCTAAATCATCCCGCGTGACCATTGCACAACCTTCATAAATAATTGTGATGTGAGCATTGTTGGCATCTTATCAAATTTCGCTGCAATTGCTAATGAATTCCCATAGCTTTTATCAATAAATTTTTTAGCAAAATAGATGTTGGGGTATCGTGCGATAATAGTGTGGTTAGCAACTTATGAAGCTAACTTAAATTAAGAAGGCTCCAATTATCTTCATTTAAGATGATATCTCTCGCTCTTGTTTTAGGATAAGACTGGTAAAATTTGACTACACATTTTAGTAAACACTGCAATAATTTTCTTGGCAGCGTACAATCACCCTTTTTAAAAAACCGCACACTGAAAATTTAAGTATTCATGTTTAAAAAGATTCTTGCAATGTTGTCGGGGTTGATGTTTGGCGCCGGTCTACTTTTTGCTGGCTGCTTAACCATTGCCATCCTCATTGTTTACCCGCAACTGCCAGACCTTCATGTTTTGACAGAATACCAACCTAAAATCCCCCTTCAAATTTTCTCTGAAGATAATCAGCTTATTGGGGAATTTGGCGAAGAGCACCGTTCATTTGTCAACATTCAAACTGTGCCCAGTATGATGAAAAACGCTATCCTCGCCGCAGAGGATGAGCGTTTTTATCAGCATAATGGTATTGATTATATTGGTATATTGCGCGCACTATTTAGCAATATCATGCTCGGACATACACATTCTGGTGCCAGTACAATTACGATGCAGGTAGCAAGAAACTTTTTTTTATCTCGAGAAAAAACGTTCATTCGTAAATTTCATGAAGTGTTACTTGCTTTTAAAATAGAGCGATCCTTAACTAAAAACCAGATTTTAGAGCTGTATATCAACCAGATCTATTTGGGTCACCGTGCCTATGGCTTTTCAGCAGCAGCACGCACCTATTTTGGCAAACCATTGGATGCTTTAAGCGTAGCACAAATGGCTATGTTAGCGGGTTTACCAAAGGCACCATCGTTATACAATCCGATTACGAGCATGAAACGCGCTAAGCAACGCCAGCATTATGTTTTAGACCGTATGTATGAACTTGATTTCATTGATGAAATCACCTATCAAGCAGCACTCAAAGAGGATGTTAAGCCAATCCGATCTCCCGAAAATACCTTATTACCAGGACAGTATATTGCCGAGATGGTTCGCCAAATCATGTATGATTATTACGGGGAGAATGCTTACACAAAAGGATATCGTGTTTACACAACAATTAATAGCAAACATCAAAAATGGGCATTTGATGCGCTGCGAAATGGTTTGATGAATTTTGATCATCATTTTCCTTACCGAGGCCCTATTTCGCATATTGAATTATCTGCTTTAAGCGGTAGCAAGGAAGATCAAGAGGCATTTTTGGATCAGCAATTATCACAGTGGCTGGATGATGGTGATTTGCAACCTGGCGTGGTGTTGAGTGTTCGCCCTTCGTTAGTCAGCGTTTATTTACAAGGAGGTCAAGTTGTTAAAGTGTATGGTAAAGGACTAGCCTATGCACATTCAGCAATTGGTACCAAGGTATCTGCACAACGACGTATTTGTAGCGGTTCGGTTATATATTTGCGACCTCATCCAGGTGGTTATTGGGAAATTACACAAATGCCAGAAGTCGAAGGTGCTTTTGTATCTATGGATACAAAAAGCGGTGCGATCAAGGCTTTGATAGGTGGGTTTAATTTCTTCCGACGTAATTTTAATCATGTCACCCAAGCTTGGCGTCAACCCGGCTCAATTTTCAAACCCTTTATCTATTCTGCTGCTATCGAAAAAGGTATGACGGTTTCCACGCAAGTTAACGATGCCCCACTATCTATTCCCAAAGCCATGTCTGATGGCTCAGCATGGGAGCCCAACAATTCAGATGGACGGTTTGGTGGTCTCATGACGCTGCAAGATGGGCTGACACGTTCTCGAAACTTGGTATCAGTACGCGTACTGATGGCTATTGGGCTAGATTATAGCCGTCAATACATTCAGCGCTTTGGTTTTGATTTGCAACATCATCCTGCTTCATTATCTATCGCGCTAGGTGCCGGGTCAGTGACCCCATTACAAATGGCTGAAGCTTATGTAGTATTTGCTAACGGTGGATATCGTGTTAAAAACTATTTTATTGAACGCATAGAAGACGCAAAAGGCCAGATCTTACTACAAAGAACGCCAGAAGGAGCTGTGCGAACTGTTGATGCTAGGAATGCTTACATCATGACGCATATGTTAAGTGATGTCATGCGACATGGAACGGCAGCTAGTGCCATGAGTCTTGGTCGTCGAGATTTAGGTGGCAAAACTGGAACCACCAATGATTTTAAAGATTCTTGGTTTGCTGGATTTAATCCTGACCTTGTTGCTGTGGCTTGGGTGGGTTATGACCAACCAAGAAGTTTAGGCAGGCTTGGATTTGGTGGTATTGCTGCTTTACCCATCTGGATTCGCTATATGTCTGATGCACTTAAAGGCCAGCCAAATCGAGCCTTACCAAAACCATTGGGCATAGTTACAAAAGGCGATGGTTTTTATTATCAAGAGTATCAACAAACTAACCCTAAACTGCATATTGATAATAGGGGAGTCGTGCCAGAAGAAAAGCTCGAGCTTGATCATACAACCGATGCTCTCAATGAGTTGTTAAACAATCTTAACCTAGCGCCCGAGTTACCAGCATCAAGCTTGGCTGAAGAAATTATACCTAATACTATTGAGCCACCGCCACAATAGATGCCATTACAAATCATGCAATATTTCGCGCATCCATTGTGGCACGACTGCAAGGAGGCGACCCATCCAATCTGGCAGCTTGATGCCAAAAGTAGAGTTGAATAAGGTTGTTGCCAATTCAACTGTATGGGGACGCTTTGCACGCTGCGGTTGTATTGAGGTTGATAGCGGATAAAGATGACCTAACACATAGCCTTGCGTATCATGATGTTTGGCAATATTCAGTACCTTTTGTGCATAATCAAACCGGCTCGTTTTGCCTTGTGACGATAAGTGGTAAAGACCATAAGGAAATAAAGATGGCTCTTGCGTTTGAATATACTGTTTGAGTACCTGGCAGGTTGCTATAGCCACATCAATCGTTGCAGTGGGTACCCCAAATTCATCGTCAACAGCATATATCGCTTGATTAAGATACGCAGATTGTAAAATTATCTTAGGAAAACTCCTGCCTTGAGAATCAAATAACCAACTGGTGCGAAAAATAAGATAGCGATCGGTGTAAATGGATACTAGTTTTTCACCCGCAAGCTTACTTTTTCCGTAGACAGATAATGGATGCGTCCTATCTGTTTCAAGGTAAGGGGTGAGTTGCTGCCCATCAAACACATAGTCTGTCGAATAATGTACAAAAAGAGCACCATAATGCGTAGCCAACTGAGCCAGCACGCCAACGGCCTCTGCATTAGTCCAATGCGCCAAAGCAGCATCCGATTCAGCTTGATCCACATTCGTATAGGCTGCTGCGTTGATGATAATATGAGGTTGTATGCGACGCATGAGACAGCGCAATGCATGGCTATCCGTAATATCACATGTGATGCGATCTATTGCTGTAACTTGACCTAATAAATCCAAGTAACAACAGAGCCTCTGACCGAGCCTACCATTTTTACCGAATAAGATAATACGCGTCATACCAATTGGTTGCTTTCCTTATCCTATTGCGCAGGATAACGAGTGACTGTTTCACTTTTCAATCCGGTAATACAATAATCTCCCCATAGTGCCTGTAAAGCCGACACGGCAGATAATGCTGCAGTTTCAGTGCGTAGTACGCGAGGACCCAAGCGAACGGCTAACCAGCCATTTTGAATAGCCAATTGTTGCTCTTGCGGATCTAAGCCTCCTTCCGGGCCTACCATCATCCAAATTTTACTAGGACGCTCATCAGATGGCATAGTGGTTGCATCTGGCGATAGGAGCCATTTAGTGGATACATCACTTCTTAACCTGTTTACCCATGATGAAAAGGACTGCACAGGATAGATTGTTGGAATAATATTTCGGCCACATTGCTCACAGGCGGCAATGATAATCGCTTGCCATCTTGCTAATTTTGCCACCAAATCTTGTTGTGACTGTTTACCTATAGAGCGCTTCATGAGGAGTGGCTGAAATGCACATACACCCATTTCTACCCCTTTTTGCAGTGTAAAAACCATACTCTCTGAGCAAGAAATCCCTTGCGCCAAACCAATCCACAAGGGACATTCACGATCAATATGCTGTGGCGCACCAACCTGTGCCCAGGCTGTTTGGCGTGTTATATTTTCAAGCGTAGCGGGGTATTCGTAGCCATCTCCGCAAAATAGCGCTAATGTTTGACCAGCTTTTAAGCGTAACACATGGATATGGCGAACAACCGATTCAGGCAGTTGCCACTTTCCAATGCGAGGCGAGGTTGCAACATAGAACCTAGGCATGATAGGTTAAGTTAAAAGCTAAGCAGATTTAACAGTCTTTATTCACAGGCTGTAGTACATTTCAAACTCAATAGGATGTGTAATGGTACGCAGCAAGTTTACTTCATCAGTTTTAACTTTGATATAAGCATCAATAAAGTCTTGACTAAATACGCCACCTTGTAATAAGAAAGCGTGATCCTCAGCCAGTGCACCCAGTGCTTCTTCCAACGAGGCGCATACTGTTGGGATCTGTTTATTTTCCTCAGCGGTAAGCGTATAAAGATTCTTGCTTGTTGCTGCACCGGGATGAATTTTTTGTTTAATGCCATCCAGCCCTGCCAATAGCAAAGCGGCAAAACACAAATAAGGATTTGATAACGCATCTGGAAAACGCACTTCTACACGACACGCGCTGGAATTTGTTGCATAGGGAATGCGAATAGCAGCTGAACGGTTAGAAGGTGCGTAAGCTAACTTAACAGGGGCTTCGTAATGTGGCACAAGACGCTTATAAGAATTGGTGCCCGGATTGGTGATAGCATTAAGTGCTCTAGCATGCTTAATAATACCACCGATATAGTAAAGTGCAATATCTGACAAACCGCCCGGTTGATCGCTTGCAAACAAATTTTGCCCTTTTTTCCATAGCGATTGATGAATATGCATCCCAGAGCCATTATCTCCTACAATTGGCTTGGGCATAAATGTAGCGGTTTTGCCGTAGTGATGCGCAACGTTACGCACGATATACTTGGAAATTTGCGTCCAATCGGCGCGCTCTGTCAGAGTCGAGAATCGGCTAGCGACCTCACTTTGCCCGGCAGTACCCACCTCGTGATGATGGACTTCAGCATGAATGCCCATTTCCTCCATCGCTAACAAAATCGCAGAGCGAAGATCATGGCCACTATCCACAGGTGGCATTGCATAGTAGCCCCTTTAACATTGGGGCGATGCCCCGTATTGGCGCCTTCGTAAGATTTTCCAGAAGACCATGCAGCCTCTTCCGATTCGATTTTAACAAACGTACCCGACATATCGGTTTTCCAAGTCACGCTGTCAAAAATAAAAAATTCGAGTTCTGGTCCAAAATAACCTACATAATCTGGATCAAAGCTTCTTAAATAAGCTTCAGCGCGTTTTGCGATAGTACGCGGACAACGGTCATAACCTGCTTTAGCTTTAGCATGATTCGGATCAATGACATCACAAGTTATAAAAAGGGTTGGTTCATCAAAAAAAGGATCAATCTTGGCAGTTGTGGTGTCGGGCATAAGCAACATATCTGAGTTATTAATTTCCCGCCAGCCAGGCATGGACGAACCATCGCAAATACGTCCTTTTTGTAACCATTCTTGGAGGCTATCTTGCACGACACTTGTCGGCATAGTGACGTGGTGCATTTGACCGCACAAATCGGTAAAACGGATATCGATAAATTTGATGTTTTTTTCTTTCACTATTTTTAGTACGTCAGCAGCCGACATCACTTACCTCCTCAACATGGCTTGTTTTGGTTTAAAAATACTGCAATTTAATCTACCCGTTATCTTGCTACAAGGGAAAGCACATTGACTCATTTTCTTAACCTAGTACTGTACCAGTATTGCCTTGTAAACTCAATCATCAAAGCGTGAATCACTGAGGAACTCCAATCGATGATCGCGAATCACAGCAAATGGCTTTGGTCATGCTTGGCAAAACACAGCCATGTTGTTGGGATGTTTTTGGACAACCCAATCACTTTAAACAAATCACCCATCTCAGCATCGGACAGCAATCGCTGTATAGCGCTTACTTCTTCAAAATAATGCCCCGAGCTACTGACATGCTTCAAATCAGCCAAGTCACCCAATATACCGCCATTAATCAAAAAGTTTGCTTGTGTTGTATAACCAACTAGCGTTAAACCTTGTGCGATAGCAGTTTCAGCAATAGCGGTAAAATTAACATGTGCCGTTAAATCTACTAAGCCTGGCTGAAATAGCGGATTATCTATGACATGCTGTTTGTAATGACCAAGTAAGGTGCCATGTATCCGTTGGGGATGATAATATTCCCTCTGAGGAAAGCCATAATCAATCAATAACACAGCACCCTTTGTCAAACGCTTTGCTATATCCATTAACCAAGCACGTTGTGCAAGGCTAACTTCCGACAGATAGGATTTACCTGGCCATAGAGCTCGTGCATATTGCGCAAGCCACGCATCAGCAATCGGCTGATCAGCCCATTCAAAACGATTTTCATAAAGCTGTATGCCACGCCGTAAAACGGAAGATTCAGCCCAATATATTAATTCACAAGGCATTGCGTCCAACAATTCGTTTCCAATCAATAGCCCTGTTACTTGAGCAGGTAATTGTTGTATCCATTGAACACGAGGTTGTTGCTGATCAATGTAACATTGTAGTTTGGCTTGCTGCGTCCGGATCAATGCAGGCGATATATCCAAGATATAATACGCTTTTGGCATTGTACCCATGCTGTCTAATTCACGCAATAAATGCCAAGCCAGTGAACCGCTTCCAGCTCCGAATTCATAGAGGGTATGGTTGCAATAGGGTAAAATTTCAGCAACCTGCCTTGCTAAGATCTTGGCAAAATATGCTGTTAATTCTGGGGCAGTTGTATAGTCTCCCAATAAGTCGAATCGCTGATTATGTCGCATGTAATAACCCAAATTGGGGTAATACAGCGCCATGTCCATATAATGCGAAAAGGGAATCCAGCCGCCATGGTTTTTGATAGCGTTAGCAATGTGCTGTTGTAGCTTACCACTAGCTACCTTTTCTGAAGCGGTGACTTCGGGAAAGGTTAGGTGAGTAGATAAATAGGAGAAATCGGGCGTATCGCTTTTTGAGGGCATGGTGTTAACTATTCCCGATTAATTCATGAAGCATGGCTGCTCATCTTACCTTCATCGTATCAATAACTTCTGCAAACGAAATATGGTCATCGCTATTTAAAGTACTAAATAGCACAATATATGGTAGTTGGTGTTTTATTTAACAGCATATTATATGCTGCAAGGTATCTATATACTGCATTTTTTGGATGAGATTCATCAATTTACTTGACGTGTAAATAATAGTTAGAGACAATGTCGGCCGGTGTTGCGTTCGTGGTTGTTACAAGTGAGCAGCAAGTATGAGCGTGTTTCGGTCTCACCAGCCTCAAGTTTTATTAGGAAGTTACATGGCAACAGGTATTGTGAAATGGTTCAATGACGCTAAAGGATTCGGTTTCATTACGCCAGATGAAGGGGGCGAGGATTTGTTCGCACATTTTTCTGCAATTAACATGTCCGGATTTAAGTCCCTGAAGGAAGGGCAGCATGTCTCGTTTGACATTGTTACGGGTCCAAAAGGGAAGCAGGCTTCAAATATTCAAGCTGCCTAGTTTGTAGATATTTACAAAGAACCTTTAAAAACCCGCCTTTGGCGGGTTTTTAATCAGTATATTCCCAAAGTTATAAGATGACCTGTTCGCTATCATAGCGTCGCCGAATCCACTATAGCTGACCTTTTTTGCATCATCAATAAACCTAGCCAAATCATATGTAACCTGTTTATCGTACAATACTTATTCTACACGCTTTGCAATGTCATCAGCTGTTTTGATCCAATCGATATGTCTTAACATCATCGCGAGTTTACCTAAACGCAATGGATTGACCATTGGCCGGAACATGGATATAAGATAGCATGGTGGTAAGCTTCGTTTAATGCAACATCAAAATGATTGATCGCCCTATTTTTATCATTGTGCAGGAACCTGCCTTGTTGGCAAACACACTTGAATGACATCAACAAAGAAACGCAGCCGATGGTTTGGCCATATAATGTTTGCTTGTATGGTAAATTTAGCTTGGGCTAAACAACGATTGCTATGAATCGCTCAAGTATTTTACAGGCTCTTGAAGACGTGCAACGGCGTATCGCTAAGGCAGCGCACGCTGCATGCCGAGTACCTGAATCCATCTGTTTAATTGCGGTTAGTAAACATTTTTCAGTCAACACTATACGTGAAGCTTATGCGGCAGGTTGTCAACATTTTGGCGAAAATTATGCGCAAGAATTTAAAGCAAAAGCCATGCATTTACGTGATGACGATATAACTTGGCACTTCATTGGTAACTTGCAGTCCAATAAAACACGCATTGTTGCCGAGTATGCGCAATGGGTACATACCATTGATCGATTCAGCATTGCTAAACGTTTATCTGAACAACGCGCTGATACATTGCCACATCTGAATGTATGTATCCAAGTTAATATATCTGCGGAACCACAAAAACAGGGTTGTCCTATTGCCAATCTACTGCCGCTGGCCAAACAAATTACGACATTACCTAACATCAGGTTACGTGGTTTAATGTGTGTTCCTAACCAACATTTGTCTTGCAAGGCACTGAGCGAACAATTTGCACTGCTGCGTCACTTACATCAGCAGGTATCTGAAGCTGGTATTTTTGTAGATGTCTTATCAATGGGCATGTCGCATGATTTGGAACATGCTATTGCTGAAGGAGCTACGCATATTCGGATAGGTACAGCAATTTTCGGTCAACGCCCTAACCAAAATAAGATCACGATCACTAACTAATAAGGCATATGGATGACAAGCTGGGAATTCGGGCATGTTGTATTACGGCTTTTTGCTGACTGGCTCATACTGATGCTGATGTTACGCGGCACGCTGGTGCGAAGCAATATATCTTCGCAACATCCCATCATGCTCTTTAGTGTTGGGTTTACGCAATGGATCTTGTCTCCTTTTTTAAACTGTATCCGATTTTGCCAACCCATTTTTTGTGTGGTAATCGCTATTTTTAGCATTGCTTTATGGGTTAACATCTTCACGCTGGCTACGCATCCATTATTAGATTATGATTTTTTTGCCTGGTACACATGGATAGGCATCCTGTTACTAACATGCATTGACCTGATACGCCAGCTATGCATGTTAACCACGGTACTCATCATAGCCAGTTGGCTATTCAATTGGTTGTATCCAGTTAGCGTGTTTACTGGTGCTATCAATAATCTTGTCAAGCAACTATTAAAATGTGCGCAACCCATCCGAATGAATCGTCTATACTGGTTTGGTCTAATTGTAGTATTGCTCATACAGTTGATAGGGATGCCAGTCATTCAAGGGTTAGAAAAACAGAGTATTGCTCTACTACAATTAACCGTTAAATAAACGATAAGAAAATGGGTGTTTTTTGATAGCTATGTTGGCAATCTTATCAAGATAATTAATTTTGTATGACAAGCGGTATACAGCAAAATTTTGGTATTATAATGAGCGCCCTTTGGTAGGTTGACTGTTTGGTCGATATTGGGGAGAAGGTGCACTGCAGCATTAAACAGAGCATTGCATGGTTTGGAGGGTGGATTATGGCAAAATTAACAGAGCAAGATATCATGAACTGGGATGAAAAAACTAGCCCCTATATGAATCCGGATCATTTGGCGTTCTTCAAAGAGCGCTTACAGATATTACAAAAAGAATTGCTATCCAATGCTGACGCCACGACAGATTATCTAAAGGGGCAAAATGCAACGCCGGATCCAGTTGACCGCGCTACGCTCGAAGAAGAATATGCGTTAGAACTGCGTGCTAGAGATCGTGAAAGAAAATTGCTACTAAAAATTCAATCCGCCTTACAGCGTATTGAGGAAAATCGATACGGATACTGTGAAGACACCTTTGAACCTATTGGCATGAAAAGATTATTAGCTCGTCCCACAGCAACATTATCTGTGGAAGCACAGGAAAGAAGAGAATTAATAAAACGCCAGTATGCCGACTAGGCTATTGGATGTTACCTAAGTGCTGCGGTATAACAACGTAAAGTTGATTTAGAATATCCTAGGCATAGCACCCCTACACCTATTTGAAATAAGGAATCGGGATGGCGCTTTTAGAAATTAGCCATGTTGTGAAGCGATTTGGCGATTATGTTGCTGTTGATGACATCAGTTTATCCATCACTTCAGGCGAATTTTTTACAATCCTCGGTCCATCTGGTTGTGGCAAGACGACCTTGCTTCGCATGCTTGCTGGTTTTGAGTGTCCTGATACAGGTACTATTCGTTTGGATGGCAAAAATTTACTGACTATGCCACCAGAAAGGCGACCCGTACATACCGTTTTTCAAAACTATGCCTTATTTCCGCATATGACAGTCCGGCAAAATATTGCCTTTCCGCTTAAAATGGCAGGATGGGAAGCTGTCAATATTGACCGCCAAGTCAATGAATTGCTTGAAGATGTGCAATTACTGGAGTTTGGTAACCGCTATCCAAATGAAATGTCTGGTGGCCAATGTCAACGCGTTGCTATTGCAAGGGCACTAGTGGACAGGCCTCGCCTACTGTTACTGGATGAGCCACTCTCAGCACTTGATGCTAAATTACGTGAAGAAATGCAAATTGAGTTGATCAATTTGCAAAAGGAAGTGGGGATTACGTTCATCTATGTCACACATGACCAAGGAGAGGCACTTGCCTTGTCAGACCGTATTGCGGTCATGAATCAAGGCAAAGTTGAGCAGATGGATATTCCTGAAGAAATATATAGCTTGCCTAAAAATCGATTTGTGGCTGATTTCATTGGACAATGTAATATTCTAGAAGGTACTGTTCAAGCCATTCATGATGAGGTCATGACAGTCCATATTAAAAGCTGCGGTGCCGTACAATGTTCCACTACTCCCGGCGTTAGTATTGGTCAATTAGGATGGCTAGCTATTAGACCTGAGAAAATTAAGCTTGATAAAGAATTGCCTGAATTACCTAGAGAGGTTTACTTTAAAGGTACTGTACATGACTGCCTATATCTGGGAGATGTCACAATCTATATTGTAGAAGTTGCAGAAGGCATATTAATCGAAGCAATGCTACCTAACAATAGATTGGGCGTTGCTAAGTTCTTTGATGATAATGATGAAGTAGAAATCGCTTGGCATCATGATGCGGGGCGGTTCTTAATGGCATAACATAAGATGATATAGCCATGTTCTCACCCATTCGTTTCAGTTTATGGCATAAAGCTGCCAAATTTGGCAAACGGTATGTTGTACTACAGCGTCAGCGCCTCAATAAGCGTCTGCTATCTTGGCCGCCTCTGCTTTACCTGATTGTGTTTTTTTTAGTTCCGACGACCATCATGTTCATAGCCGCATTGCGGTATCCTGGAGAATATGGTGGGCTCGCACCTCTTCATACGTCGCAAGCAGGGCATACTGTCTGGCATGTCACGATTGAAAACTTCCAATATTTCTTTGCAGAACCGCTTTACTGGAAACTCTTTTTGACCTCATTTTATACTGCGGCACTGACGACTTTGTTATGTATTATATTGGCCTACCCGTTGTCTTGGGTCATTGCGCGCAGCAGTAAAAAATATCGCAATCTATTGCTGCTACTCGTGATCCTACCCTTTTGGTCTAGTTTCTTAGTGCGGGTTTATGCTTGGGTAATTATTTTAGGACCACAATCTGGATTTTCCTACGCCGTCAACTGGATACTTCAACAAATGGGTTTTGAGCCTATACAGATCATGTTTACATCATTTGCTGTGATGCTTGCTATGGTATATGTTCATCTGCCTTTTATGATTTTGCCGCTTTATGCCAACCTTGAAAAACATGACATGGCTTTACTGGATGCAGCACAAGATCTTGGCGCAAGCAGCTATCAGTGCTTCTGGCGTATCACGTTTCCTTTGTCGCTTCCTGGTATCTTTGCTGGCGCTATCTTAGTGTTTATTCCGTCGCTTGGCATGTTTGCTATTCCAGAGATTTTAGGGGGTACACAGTCCATGATGATTGGCAATTTCATCAAACAGCAGATGCTTGAAACAAGAGACTGGCCTTTTGGTTCCACTTTATCCATCCTGCTAACCTTGAGCATACTGCTTGTTATAGCATTGAGCATGGCTATAGCCAATTGGCAACGCCTACGTACCCAAATATACCAATTTAGAGCCCGTTATATGCAGCAAGCCATCTCAAAGAAAGTGTAGGGTTGCAATGCATCGACAACATAATTATTGGCTATACGGCATGTCAATCGGCACGTACCTATTTTTATATCTTCCCTTATGTGTTGTGGTATGGTTCTCGTTTAATAGCTCACCGCTTAACGCTGAATGGGAAGGATTTACGGGTTATTGGTATCAACAGCTCTTTCATGATGACCGACTCTTTGCCGCGACCCGTAATTCTGTTGTCATTGCCTTGGTATCTAGTGCCGCAGCAACGTTTCTGGGTACGTTAGCTGGTATTGCGATGCATCAATTCAAACTACATCTTCTACCTCTTTTGGTGTTGATTCCAATCGCTATTCCAGAATTACTGATGGGATGTAGCCTCGTCATTTTTTTTGTAGCCATTAATCAATGTTTTACTGAACTATTTAACTGGGATTTCCTAGCGCTCGGTTTCACAACAGTTATTATTGCTCACATTGCTTTTTGCATCGGATTGGTTGCCATCGTGGTATGTGCACGGTTAAAAGGTATGGATGCTAGCCTTGTTGAAGCAGCAAGAGATTTGGGCGCAACACCTTTTCAAGCTTTTCGGTTGGTTACGTTACCAGTCATTATGCCGAGTATTATCGTCAGTGCACTCATGTCATTTACTTTATCACTAGATGATTTTGTCATTACTTTTTTCACGGCTGGAGCGGGTGTCACTACTTTACCGTTAGAAATTTATACAAAAATTAGGGTTACTGCAACGCCAGAAATTAATGCTGTATCGACTTTACTGATTCTTTTTTCGCTTGTTGTTACAGTACTCGTAATGCGTATCGCACCTCGTGTTTTTCGTGGTCAAAACTAGGTAACCGTGCATGAAAAATAGTCTGTTCTTAAAGGGCAATTATGTTGTTACTAGATCCTTTCTAGGACTTGTTACGGTATTTTTTACATCGACAGTTTTAGCAAATGTCTTACATCTTTATAACTGGAATGACTACCTACCAAAGACGATTGCTCAGGCCTTTGAAACCAAATACCATTGCAAAATTTCAGAAGATTTTTATGGTGACAATGAAGAAATGCTGGCCAAACTGATGGCAGGTGCTAGAGGATATGATATTGTCGTGCCGACTGACTACGCGGTAGAAACCTTAAAAAAGCAGAAAAAAATTGTACCGCTTAATAGAGGTAAGCTACCTAATATTCGTAATCTTGATAAAAAATATTTACATCATCATTTCAATCAGTCCCGTCTATTTAGCGTACCTTACGCCTTTACCATTACGATGTTAGGTTATAACGTTACCCAATTAAAAAAGCTTGGTTTACATACAAAAATAAATACTTGGGCACTCCTATTTGATCCTACTTTGCTAAAAAAAATGAAAGGCCGAGTGACTGTGTTAGATTCACAGCATGAACTCATCGCAGCAGCCTTACTATATTTGGGTAAAAATCCAAATAGCACCAATCTAACGGATTGGCTTGTTGCCAGCCAAGTCATCATTAAAGCCAAACCTTATTGGGCAGCATTTAACAACCAAAGCTACATGAAAGAATTGGCCGTTGGTAACATTTGGGTGGCCATGGGCTACTCAAGTGATTTTTATCAAGCAAAACGTTATACAGAAAGGACTAAAAGAGCTTTTCAAATTGACTTTGGACTACAAAAAGAAGGAAATGTGCTGGCAATGGATAGCTTTGTGATCTTGTGTCACTCAGCTAACGAATCTTTAGCCTATCAATTTATTAACTTCATGCTAGAAGGTAAAAATGCAGCTGCTCTCACCAACCAATTAGGTCTAGGTAACCCCAATAAAGCAGCGCTTCCTTATATTGACTATCACGTTAAAAAAAATCACGCCATTTTACCGAGCCAAGCACAAATGCAAAATCTGTACCAGTTACCTGAACTCAATATGACGCAAAGGCGTCAACTGAATCATCTTTGGTCAAAAATTAAACTACGCTAGTTATACTATTTTTTTTAAGGGCTTGTACCAAGGTATCAACTAACCGCTCTACTTGCTGCCAGTTTGTATAAACCACTTCTTTATTGGTATTTGTCTCGCCTCCTGTGAACCACATCATACATCGGATCAGTTGCTTATCTAACCAAGTGTATCTTGGGTACCGTAAAGCGCCAGCAACAGCCTCACATAGAGTTGGATGCCACTTGGTGCGGCGCAGGAATTTTTTCAAATAGATGTTGTGATCTGGCAATTGTCTATTTGGTTTTCTTGCTACCAAACACACACCCAAAAAAGCTGTTAGTTTGGTATTTAAGAGAATGCGATGAGTTTTCACAAACTGGATGACACTCTCATGAAAGTGCCCATAGCGAATAGCAGCTGCAATCAGTACAGCGTTATAATCCGCTAAAACAATAGTCGGTAACTGATTGAAATCAAACAAATCAAACGCACAACCTACACGCTTGAGTTGTGCTGCCACCTTGTTTGCAATTTCTCGCGTATGCCCATCATAAGTCGAATACAACAAAAGTATTTTAATCATCCTGGTTCCAGCTAAAAATAAGGTTTTTCTGTTCTATTAATGCGATAGTTGATAGTCAAATAGATACTTGACTTTTATTTAGGTTACTTGACCAGGACAACTCAGAGGCAACCGCCACAGAAGGTTGTGCAAAGCACAGCCAGGCTAACAACAAATTTTTTACAAAGCAATTTTACAAAGCAACGTAATGAAAGCAACGCACCACCATCTTACTGAGTTAAATTTTACAGGAGGCACTAACTAACCATCATAAAATGATCCCACTTTTCTACATTTTAAGAGAAATGTAGAATAAAAAATAGAATACGGCAACAATATTTTTTATTAAAAACTCTTTGCATGGCATACCTGTATTTTTTTATCCTTATGGCGTTCTTGATCTGTAAAATAGCGTCCATTATTAATGTATTGAATGCTCAACCTTATGCTAACAAACTTGATCCATCAAGACCATAATCATAGGTATCAGCGACATCGCTACACCGCTCCAAGCTGGCTAATTGATCAGACTTATCTGATCTTTCATATCACATCCGATATGGTGAAAGTCACTGCAAAGCTTGCGTTACGACGCAACCTAAATACCCCTGTTGCGCCTTGTGTACTGGATGGCTCTGCGACATTGCTCGCTGTTGCACAAGATGGCAAAACATTGGATGCATCGTGTTATCAATTAACGAAGACACAATTGATCCTTACGCAGGCAACTGACAATTTTACTTTGGAAATTATCACAGTCCTTCATCCTTGGAAAAATACACAGCTTATGGGGCTTTATGCTTCAGGTAATCATCTCTTTACACAGTGCGAACCGGAAGGTTTTCGTGAAATCACCTACTATCTTGATCGACCCGATGTGTTATCAAAATTTACCACGATGATTATTGCGAATAAACAGCAATATCCTGTTTTGTTAAGTAATGGCCATAAAATTGATACAGGCAATCTTGATGAGCATCAGCACTGGGTTACTTGGCATGATCCATACCGTAAACCAGCTTATTTGTTTGCTCTAGTAGCGGGCCAATTGGTCGTGACTCAAGATACATTCATCAAAAAGGATGGTAAAGCGACACAGTTAGAGATATGGACTGAAGCATCTGATCGACACAAAGTTGCTTATGCGATGTCATCACTTAAAAAAGCGATGACATGGGATGAAGCATACTTCAATTTGATGTATGACTTGGATATTTACATGATTGTTGCTGTCAAAGACTTTAATATGGGTGCTATGGAAAACAAAGGGCTCAATATTTTTAATACCAAATATGTGCTTGCTGATCCATTCACCGCTACAGATGATGAATGCATTGATATTGCTAAAGTTATCGGGCATGAATACTTTCACAATTGGACGGGTAATCGGGTTACTTGTAGAGATTGGTTCCAATTGTCCTTAAAAGAGGGCTTGACCGTCTTTCGTGAACAATTATTCGGTGAAACACTCAGTGACCCAGCTGTTTCACGCATTAAAGATGTACGAAAGTTGCGCCTTTTACAATTTGCAGAGGATAGTGGCCCTACATCACACCCCGTTCGCCCAGATACCTACATAGAAATTAACAATTTTTATACGGCTACCGTTTATGAAAAAGGTGCTGAAGTGATTCGAATGTGTCAAACCCTTTTGGGGCAAGCAAACTTTAAACGTGGTTTGGCACTCTACCTTCAACGCCACGACGGTCAAGCAGCAACTTGTGAAGATTTTATTGCTGCTATGTCGGAAGCTGGTCAAATAGATCTTAAGCAGTTTAGTTACTGGTACGAACAATCCGGTACTCCTCAAGTCAGCGTGAAGACCTGCTATCGCCCTCGACAACAAACATATACCTTAACCGTTACACAACATACGCCCGCTACGCCGGATCAACGCACAAAAAGATTGCTTCATATTCCGCTAGCTATTGGTTTGATCAGTCAAACTGGCCAAGCGCTGCCTCTGTATTGCAACCAAATCACTCAGCAGGGCAATACTGATTGCGTGTTATTTATTACAAAGGCTGTACAACGCTTTGAATTTAAAGCGATACCCTGCGAACCAGTACCTTCTTTATTAAGAAATTTCTCAGCGCCAATAAAGCTTAATGTTAACTGGAAGAACGAACACTTAGCATGGCTAATGATGCACGATAGTGATGGCTTTGCACGATGGGAGGCTGGTCAATTATTAGCAAAACGACTGCTGTTAGCCTCCTATACCAACACAGCAGAAATCCATGTTATCTTTGAGATGCTCATTGAAGCTTGGTCGTTTGTACTCAGCCACCAAAATATTGCGCCTGATTACAAAGCGCTCTTGCTAAGTTTACCTAACCAAAAAGAAATGCTTGAGTGGTTAGACCATGCCAACCCCCAAAAGATACATTGCACAATTCGAACTTTATCAGCCAAACTTGCTCAGACGTTTTGTGACAGATGGTGGCAGATTTTTGAGCAAACTACTCGTGCGCTCAAGCAAGTTTCAGCACAAGCAGTAGGCTTAAGAGCACTAAGAGATCTGTCGCTTGCTATGTTAAATGATGTACCACAATACAAGCAGGCCATCAAAGCGGCTAAACAGCAGTTTATATTAGCTGAAAATATAACTGATCAAATGGGTGCACTGCGCGCTTTAAACCACATCGATTGTATCGAACGCAGCACTTGTCTGGAAGCATTTAGTCAACGCTATATACAAGATGCTTTAGTCATGGATAAGTATTTTCATTTATTGGCAGCTAGCACACTGCCCAATACTTTAACTCAAGTCAAGCAAGCCTTTAAACACCCTGCTTTTGCTCAAAGGAACCCCAACAAAATATTGGCGTTGCTGGGTACATTAGCGAGTAATGTTCCTATATTTCATGCCGCCAATGGTAGCAGTTACCGTTTTGTTGCTCGAAAAATTGTCCATATTGATCGCTTTAACCCACAAGTAGCCAGTTATCTTGTCAAAGGTTTTAGCTGCTTAAAAAAAATGGAAACCAAGTATCAACAACAAATGGCTTTGCAGTTACAGACTATACTTGCTGTGCCAAAAATATCTAAAAATGTGCGAGAAATTGCCGAAAAAATCATGGCTGTTTATGAATAATGCCACACGTATTGCGCTGGGATTGGAATACAATGGCCAACTTTTTGCAGGTTGGCAACGCCAAACGCATCAGCAAACACTGCAAGGTAGCCTTGAAGCTGCTTTATCCATCATTGCACAAGAAAAAATTACAGTACATGCTGCTGGCAGAACGGATACGGGCGTGCATGCTACACGACAAGTTGTTCATTTCGACACTTTTGCACATCGTCCATTGAACGCTTGGGTTCGTGGTGTCAATCGTTATCTGCCACCTAACATCGCCATTCAATGGGCTCAACACATGCCAAGTGATTTTCACGCTCGCTTCAGTGCGCTATCACGCCAATATAGCTACTGGCTACTTTGTCGCCCAACGCGCCCTGGTTTTTTGCATGGCCAAGTGGGCTGGTGTTTTCAGCCATTGGATATACAAAGTATGCAACAGGCAGCCCAAATTTTCATTGGTCAACATGATTTTTCCAGTTTTCGGTCTAGTGCATGTCAAGCTAAATCTCCTATTAGAACCCTATACCAACTCACCATTGTTCGGCACGACCATTTATTTTGCTGTACCTTTAAAGCCGATGGTTTTTTGCATCATATGGTGCGCAATATAATGGGCGCCTTAATTTATGTTGGAAAAGGTGTACTGACTTATCAGCATCTACAGAGTTTATTGGCCAGTAAAAAACGATCCGGTGCCCCACCTACCTTCATGCCTGATGGTCTTTATTTAACCGATGTCTATTATCCCAAGGTTTTCAAGTTACCTAAAACTGCCGCACCCTCCAAAGTTTTTGCTCTTTTAAAACACGCAAGATAAACAATCCAATAAACCATAAGCCAAACCCTATTAAATAGTGGACAGAACTAAAATAGTCTGTACAATGAACAAGCTTTTACGCTCTAAACGGCATAGTTGCTTGGATTGCTTAAGGAATGGGTATGAGCTGGCTAGACAAGATCTTTCCTCCAAAAATTAAACGTAATCAACTAAAAACTTCGGCTGTACCGGAAGGTATTTGGAGTAAATGTGAGGCTTGTGAAACGGTCTTGCATCATACTGATTTGAAGGATAACTTGTACGTTTGCCAGCACTGCGGTTACCACCATCATTTATCAGCAAGAATGCGTATTGATTACCTGTTAGATCCAGATTATCGACGCGAAATCGGTCAACATATTACTTCTGTGGATATTTTGCGTTTTAAAGATAGGAAACGCTATCCTGAACGTTTAAAAATGGCCAGTATCGAAACTGGAGAGAGCGAAGCTATCGTTATTATGCAAGGTCAATTGCTGGGTTTGCCAGTTGTTGTTGCTGCTTTTGAATTTAAATTTATAGGCGGGTCAATGGGTTCTGCGGTTGGCGAGCGATTTGTTGAGGGTATTCGCCAAGCAGTAGCTGATCATATCCCATTTATCTGTGTTGCAACATCGGGTGGTGCGCGTATGCAAGAAGGGCTCAGTTCATTGATGCAAATGGCCAAAACTAGTGCCGCCCTGCAACTCCTTACTGATGCTAAACTTCCCTTTATCTCAGTAGTTACCGATCCGACTATGGGTGGTGTATCTGCTTCCTTTGTCTTTTTGGGAGATATTATTATGGCTGAACCCAATGCGTTAATCGGTTTTGCTGGACCGAGAGTGATCGAGCACACAGTGCATGAAACGCTCCCAGAGGGTTTTCAAAAGGCTGAATTCTTGCTGGGAAAGGGAGCTATTGATATGATCGTGGATCGTAGACGCATGAAGACATGTATTGCCAATTTGATCTCGTTGCTCATGCACCAGCCCAAAGCGTTTTAGGGGGGGGGTGTGGGATTTGTGAAATTCAAAAAAGATTGTTTATTGCCTGTTTTAAGAGAGAGCCTGTCGCATTTTTTGTATGGCGGATGTGTAGTTCTTGGCACCAAAAATAGCTGAACCAGCAACGAAAGTGTCAGCACCAGCCGCAGCAAGGGTTACGATGTTATCGTCTGTAACGCCACCATCAACTTCTAGCCATATATTGTTTTGTTGTGCGATGGGCAAAGCTTGTATGCGTGCCTTAGCTTGACGAATTTTTTCAACTAGGAAGGGAATAAGCTGCTGACCACCAAAACCTGGATTGACAAGCATGATTAAAACAACTTCGAGTTGATCAAGCGTGTGATCTAAATAGGTCAGTGGTGTAGCCGGGTTAAAAGCCAGCCCAGCTTTACATCCACATTCATGAATCAAGCGAATCGTGCGGTCAATATGATCCGTAGCTTCGGGATGAAAAGTAATGATGTGAGCTCCTGCTTGAGCAAATTGTTGAACCATTTCATCAACAGGGCGAACCATTAAATGAACATCAATAGGGGCATTGCAGTAGGGTTGAATAGCTTGACATACCATTGGTCCGAAGGTTAAATTCGGCACATAATGGTTATCCATGATATCCAAATGAATGCAGTCAGCACCCGCTTCTAAAACAGTTTGAACCTCGTGACCGAGACAAGCAAAATCGGCAGATAATAAACTGGGTACAATGCGCATCATGGCTGACTTTTTTCTGACCAAAAACCAGTATAAGTGTCCATTTTAAGTTATCCGGCAACCTATGCGTTAACTATATTAAGGATTATGGGCAAAATTTGTAATTTGCACGTCACGCGTTCGTTAAAAAAACAGGTTCTGGCTCAAGCACAATACCATAGCGTTGCGCAACAACTTCTTGTATATAGCGGGTGAGCTTGCCCACATCTTGTCCGCTAGCTTGCCCCTTATTAATCAAAATTAAGGCGTGATCCTGATGAACCGCTGCATCGCCCACCCGATATCCTTTTAATCCAGCCTGTTCAATGAGCCATCCGGCAGCCAATTTGATTTGGTTATTTTCAAGAGGGTAGGTAGGTAAATGGGGATAAGTTTTCAGTAAAGTGTGGGCGTGTTGTGAGCTGACCACAGGGTTTTTGAAAAAACTTCCTGCATTGCCGAATTGTGCCGGATCAGGCAGTACTTGGCGACGTAGAGTGATGATGGCTTCGGCGACCTCAAAAGGTGTTGGAGAGCGACTAGCAATACCCATTTTTTGCAATTGTTGACGAATCTCACCATATGCTGTTGTCGTTTTAGGACAGGTCGTTAATCGAAATCGCACGGCAATAACGAATAGTGTTTGACCTGCTGTGGTTTTAAATAAACTATTTCGGTAGCTAAAGCAACAGTCATGATGAGATAGAATAAGAGTTCGGTTCTTCGGGTCGGACAAATCAGCGCAAACAACACTATCAATACAAGAAGACACCTCAACACCATAAGCACCTATATTTTGGATAGGTGCAGCACCAACTGTTCCGGGAATTAAGCTGAGGTTTTCCAGTCCAAACCAGCCTTTGGTTAGTGTGTATCGAACCCACTCATCCCAAGATTCACCCGCTGCGACTTCTACACAAACAGTATCTTTATCAGCAGATAACCAACGGATACCTTTTAGCTCGTTTTTGATGATCGGTCTGGTAAGTACTAAATCACTCAGAATTGTATTACTGCCTTGCCCCAGATAAAAAGGTGCAGCACGATAGACACCTTCTTTTTTGAGCTTAATCAAGGTATCCCATGAGGTTAAGCGTAAGAAGTATTGTGCGTAAGCACAAATACGAAATGTATTATAGGGCTGTAGACAAACTTGTTCTTCAAAATGGTTAAGCATAGCTCAATTAATTTTTTCTCGTCTAGTCACGTAAGATAAATAGATAAACAAGGCTATCGATGCGGTCAATAGACCTGCGACTATACCAATCCATGTGCCCTGCCAGCCGATAGTCAATACATGGCCGAACCACTGATTCAACGGAGTGGGTAACGCTAAGCAATAGGCCAAGGGAATACCTATACCTAAATAGGTGATAAGGTGAATAAATAAGGCGTTCATTGTTTTTTTATAGCCACGTAATGCCCCCGAGGCTACAGTCTGTACATCATTAAAAGCAAGAAATAAGGCACCCAGCCATAGCAGTGATGCGCCTATCGCGATGACCGATGTATCGTTACTATACAGATCCATAATTGGATAGCGCATGATCCAAATAACAATACTAAAAATCAAAGCGAGCATGAGGCTAACAAGTAATCCTATACCACAAAGCGCCCTTGCATCCTGCAATTGATTTTGACCAATTTTTTCACTAATACGTATTGAAAGCGCAATAGAAAAACTCTGCGGGAGCATGTAGAGAATGCTGCAAAAATTAATGACGATGTTTTGGCTAACAACATAGGCTGCACCAAAATGTGTGCCAATCACTGTGGCAGCTGTGATAAGGCATATCTCCAAAAGGTAGGAAAGCCCAGAAAAAAATCCGATGCGTAAGAGGTGAAAGATAACTTGTATATGTGGTCGGGCAAAGCAACGAAATAATCCAAATGGTTTATAACCAGTGTGCCGGCTAATATAAAATAATATGAAAGCACTATTAAACCAATAAGTTATAGCACGACCTGCAGCACAGCCACAAACGCCCATCTGTGGTGCATTCCATAGACCGTGTACCAAAATATAATCCAAGAGAATATTCACGAAAAGTCCGCATAGGTTGGTCATCATAATAATTTTTGTGCGGGATAAACTGGCAGTATATTCAGTTGCTGCAAGGTAAAGCATAGAGCCAGGTAGTCCTAGCATGATCACGTTTATAAATAAGACAGTTTCGTTGATGATGGATTGTGGCATATTGAGGTAGCGATCAAGCAACTGCGTCATGCCGCTGAGTAACAAGATACCCACCACACTTAACAGCAATCCGTACCACAGTGCTTGTTGCCCTACCTGACCTACTGAATATGGTGCGACTTGTTGACCGTATTGGCGAGCGACAATAGCACTAACGGAAGAAATAGCACCCAATAACATCACCCAGACAGTAAAAAAAATGGTAGAGCCAATGGATAAAGCAGCAGTTGCCTCTTGACCGAGTGGGCTGATAATTAAAATCTCAGCAAATCCAATGGAAACTTGGATACCTTGCGCAAGGAACATTGGATAGGTTAAGCAAAAGAGTGTCTTGGCTTCCTGATAACAAGTATGAGTAGGTAATTGTCGCAGACCAAACAGCACGGTATTGATCCTTATGTATCAAGCCAATTTAATTGTTCAGCTTGATATTCGAGCTGAAGCGCTTGGATGATTTCATTGAGTTCACCGCTTAAAACAGCTTCAAGCTTGTAAAGCGTTAAATTAATGCGATGCTCAGTGACGCGATTTTGGGGATAATTATAAGTACGTATACGCCCTGAGCGATCTCCTGATCCAATCAGGTTTTTGCGCAATGTTGCTTCTTTTTGTTGACGTTCTTGTTTGGCCATGTCGTCAAGCCTTGCTGCCAAAACAGCCAATGCGCTGGCTTTATTACGATGTTGAGAGCGATCATCTTGACACTCAACAATAAGACCTGAAGGTAAATGGGTAATACGCACAGCACTATCTGTTTTATTAATATGTTGTCCGCCAGCACCGCTTGCACGAAAAGTGTCAATGCGCAAATCGGCAGGATTAATGCTTGTTTGTGTTGTTTCATCTGCTTCAGGTAGTACTGCAACGGTACAGGCTGATGTGTGAATGCGTCCTTGGGATTCGGTCGTTGGAATACGTTGCACGCGGTGCCCGCCTGATTCAAACTTCATTTTGGCGTAAACATACGATCCGGTGATATGCATAATCACTTCTTTATAGCCACCTAGATCTGATGCGCTAGACGAAATCACATCAATTTTCCAGCTATTTTTTTCAGCAAATGTGACATACATTCTCAACAGATCCGCCGCAAAAAGCGCTGCTTCATCACCACCTGTACCAGCTCTAATTTCCAAAAATATATTGCGTTCATCTTGTGGATCACGAGGAATAAGCAAGATATTCAGTTGTTGTATCAGCGACTGTTCGTGCTGTTCTGCGACTTCCAATTCTGTTTGTGCAAACACTTGTAGTTCTGGATCACTAAGCATCTCTTGTGCAGCAGATCGATCCGATTGAATGCTTTGCCATGCCCGAAAAGCTTTAACAAGAGGCAAGAGCTCTGCATATTCACGTGTTAAACGGCGATATTGTTCAATATTTTTTGTGATGGTTTCACCCGCCAAACATGTAGCGACTTCTTCAAGGCGTTTTTCTGATTGCATCAATTTTGCAAGCATAGCAGGTTTTATAGACATGGTATAGAGAATATGTAAGTGATTAAAACGGCAATTGAATGTGAATTATCCGATAAAAGTCAGTAAGATGGCTACGATGACAGGATATATTACGATAATAAGGGAACATAGTACTGAAATATGCACCCTTAGTTAATTATTTAAATAGGGGGATATTATGGTTTTAAATCTAGCCGCCATTCGTCGAGAGTACGCAAAGCAGCGCCTATCGCCTAGATCCTGTTTGGCTAATCCGCTGGCACAGCTAGAAAAATGGCTCCATGAAGCGGTACATGCCCAAGTATTTGATCCGACAGCGATGATACTGGCTACGGCTAGTGGTAGTGGCATGCCATCGGCTCGCGTTGTATTACTCAAAGGCATTGAACAAGGTAAATTAATTTGGTTCACTAATTATATGAGCCGTAAGGGACAAGATATCGCCGAATATCCTTATGCAGCGCTTGTCTTTTTTTGGCCAGAGATGGAGCGCCAAATTCGTGTGGAGGGATCTGTTGACAAATTACCTGAATCTGCTTCAGATGCGTATTTTGCAAGTCGACCTTATCGAAGTCGATTAGGCGCTTGGGCCTCTGATCAAAGTGCTGTCATAACAAGCAAATCAGCACTGCTTAAGCAAGTTGTACGATATGGTATGCGCTATCCCGTAGCGATTCCTCGCCCGCCAAACTGGGGTGGATACCAGTTAACAGCGATGCGGGTTGAGTTTTGGCAGGGAAGGCCAAGTCGTTTGCATGATCGGGTATGCTATACGCAACATGCAACAGATGGTTGGAAAAAGGTGCGCTTAGCACCGTAAGTGCTGTTGGTTATTTTGCAAGGTTGATTTAGGATGCAGTGGTCGTGCGAAGTTTGGCGGTCTCAGTCAGTAATACAGCGCCAAATTCTTTCTTGAGCGTTTGAGCGAAGGGATCATTTTCTAGCAAATCACAGGCTTGTTGTTGTATTTGTTGACGTTTTTCGAGCAGATTGCATGCTGTAGCATATTGTGGATCGCTTGTTCCGAGTGTTGGGGTGTGAGTAGACGCAAGCGGGATATCGGGATTTTGTAGAGTTTTTGTATTTTGTGCAGTTTCGTTGCAAGGGTTTATTCTAGAGGCAGTTCGAGTGGTTGATGACACTACTTGTGGTTGGTTTGGTTTGTCCTCTATTCCTTGGAAAGCACAGAGTCGCAGTAATGTCATTAAAAACCCGGTTGCCTCGTCAGGAGCTAAAGCAAGATCGCGTCTACCATGTATCACAATTTGATAGTAAAGCTGGAGGTCTTCAGGGGACAATTGTCGTGCAAGTTCTAGCAATTGATTGCGGTTGATATCGTCCTCTACCGGAGCATGTTGGATACTTTGTAATAAAGCGATTTGGTGTAACGAAGCTGCCATAGCCCATAGTGTAGCACTGGGACTAACTCCTTCTATCAGCAAAGCTTCGCCCAATGCGATGAATTGATCGCTTTGGTGAGTAGCTAGATATGTTAAGAGTGTTAGCAGCGATTGGTGGTTGGCTACGCCTAGCATGGTGCGGACACTTTGTTCATCCAAACCTGTTGGATGATAAGCGATGGCTTGGTCTAATAAAGAGAGTGCATCACGCATTGAACCTTCTGCTGCTTGTGCCAAAAAGGTTAGGGCATTTGCTTCATAGGCCATAGCTTCATTGTCTAAAATATGACTTAGATGTTGGCTGATCTGTTGTACGGTCATGTTGCGTAGTGGCAACATTAAACAGCGACTGAGAATGGTGATCGGTAGTTTATTCGGATCTGTCGTTGCCAAAATAAATTTAACATGCCCGGGCGGCTCTTCCAAGGTTTTTAGCATCGCATTGAAAGCGGATTTAGAAAGCATATGCGCCTCATCGATGAGGTAAATTTTAAAACGTCCGATAGACGGTGCATATTGCGTGTCTTCCAAGATTCCGCGAATGTGGTCAACGCCTGTATTGGATGCTGCGTCAATTTCTAATAAGTCAATAAAGTTGCCTTGGTCAATTTGTAAGCAAACCTGGCATTGACAGCATGGCTTCGCACTGATGCTTTGTTCACAATTTAAGCTTTTAGCTAAAATGCGTGCTAGGGTTGTCTTTCCTACGCCACGAGTACCTGTTAATAAGTAAGCATGATGAAGACGGTTGCTATTTAATGCATTGGTTAATGTTTGTGCAACGTGTTCCTGACCCACTAGGTGATCAAAATTTTTTGGACGCCATTTTCGTGCGAGAACTTGGTAGCTCATAGCCAAAATAAACTGGTTTGATATAAAGCAATGATTGAGTATCCTATCTAAGAATATACCTGAAGATGACGAAAAATGCGAAATTATTGGTGAGATTATGCGATAATCCAAATCGTTTTTTGAGCCGGCTCCCTATCTTCCTGGAGTAACCATCATGTCAGAAGAAAAAAGTAAAGCGTTGGATGCTGCGCTTTTGCAAATTGAGAAGCAATTTGGTAAAGGCTCAATCATGCGTATGAGTGACAGCCAAATTAATGAAGATCTCCAAGTAATTTCTACAGGTTCACTGGGGTTAGACATTGCACTAGGTATTGGTGGTTTGCCAAGAGGAAGAGTGGTGGAGATTTACGGTCCTGAAGCATCGGGTAAAACGACGTTATGCTTGCAGATCGTTGCGCAAGCTCAAAAAAATGGAGGTACCTGTGCTTATATTGATGCAGAGAACGCATTAGATTTGGCGTATGCTCAAAAATTGGGTGTGCGGGTTGAAGACTTGCTCATTTCGCAGCCAGACACAGGTGAGCAAGCACTTGAAATTTGTGACATGTTAGTTAGATCCGGGGCAACAGACCTAGTTATCATTGATTCTGTTGCAGCATTGGTGCCCAAAGCAGAAATTGAAGGAGAAATGGGGGATAGCCATATGGGTCTGCAAGCGCGACTCATGAGTCAAGCGCTCCGTAAGCTAGCTTTTAACATCAAGCACACCAATACCTTGGTAGTTTTTATTAACCAAATTCGGATGAAAATTGGTGTCATGTTTGGTAATCCTGAAACAACCACAGGTGGCAATGCATTGAAATTTTATGCATCAGTGCGACTAGATATCCGACGCATCGGTACCATTCATCGAGATGATGAGGCAATTGGTAGTGAAACACGGGTTAAGGTGGTCAAAAATAAAGTAGCGCCACCTTTTCGTCAGGTTGAGTTTGACATCATTTATGGTGAAGGTATTGCCAGAGAAGGTGAAATTATTGATCTTGCAGTGAAGTATGGTTGTATGGAAAAATCAGGCGCTTGGTATAGCTATGAAGGTCAAAAGATTGGTCAAGGACGAGATAATGCAAGAGCATGGTTAAAAAGTAATCCTGACCTTAGGCAAGCAATTGAAACGAAGATTTTCAAGGAAGCAGGGGTTAGCACAATCCACACGGTTGATCAGCCTGCATAAAAAGGCTGTAAGTATAAAGTTGGCCATTTGAAAGTACGATGAAAACGCTCCGTCAACGAGCCTTTGCATTATTGGCACGTCGCGAATATTCGCGTAGTGAACTTATACAACGATTAAGCGATAAAAAAACCGATCGAGTCGTGGTTTTAGCTTTACTTGATGAATTAGTAAGTAAGGGTTGGCAGTCTGATCAGCGCTTTGCCGATGAATATGTGCGAACCCATCGCCATAAATATGGCAAGCAGCATCTTGTTCAAGTGCTTAAACAACATCAAATCACCGATACGGTGTTGCAACAGGTAGATTTTGGGGACGAACGTTGCTACGCCTTGGCATTATGGCGAAAGAAGTTTGGTAATTTGCCCAGGACAGCTACAGAGAAAGCCAAACAGATCCGTTTTTTAATCACACACGGATTCAGTTTATCTATCGCATCAAAAATCGTAAACCAAAAAACGCTGTCAGAATTCGAAGTCGAGTAGTCAAATGGTGCGCATAACGGCAATTTAGGAAGCCATGGCCTTGATTCGCGCTGCTAAGCGGATTTTATGGCGTGTGGCTTTATTTTTATGAAAAATACCTTTATCAGCAATGCGATCCATAGTGCTTACAGCTTGTCGATACAGGCTTTCTGCGGCCACTTTATCAGATTTTTCGATGGCTTTGGTTACCTTTTTAACAGCTGTACGAAACGCAGCGCGCAGGCTCATATTATGCAGGCGCTGTTTGATGTTTTGGCGGGCACGCTTGCGAGCTTGTGCGCTATTGGCCATAAAAACAATCTCCCTAAATTTAATACTTTATCCTTTGGAACCGCTCATCATAAAGTTTTTGGGAAGATTTTGCAACTGACATCTTTTACGCGGTACACTCTGTACATTCTAGTTCAAATCAGTACATACCATGAATTTGCTTAAAGCGTTGACCATGATGAGCAGCATGACCCTTATTTCTCGTATATTTGGGTTTATTCGCGATATGGTATTGGCTAGCACTTTTGGGGCGGGTTTGGCGATGGATGCTTTTACGGTAGCTTTTAAGTTACCTAATCTATTACGGCGTTTATTTGCGGAAGGGGCTTTTTCACAATCTTTTTTGCCAGTACTTATGGAATACAAGCAAATCCAAGACCTTGCTACTACACGACTATTTGTATCTAGAATTTGTGGCTTATTAAGCTTGGTGTTAGTTGCAGTTACAATCATTGGTATACTCGTTGCGCCTTGGATTATGTGGATTTCAGCACCTGGTTTTAGTGCTAATCCGCAAAAGTTTGATCTTGCTGTCCAGCTTTTACGGATTACTTTTCCCTATATTTTATTTATTTCTCTAGCGTCTTTAGCTAGCGGGGTTTTAAATGCTTGGAATCAGTTTTCTATACCTGCTTTTGCGCCGACTTTGCTAAATATATCACTTATATTGTGCGCTCTATTTTTAGCTCCTTACTGCCATCCACCTATTTTGGCTTTATCGTTAGCTGTTTTTGTGGGTGGTTTACTGCAGCTTTTGTTTTTATTGCCTTATGTTCAGCGTATTGGGATGTTAGTTATACCTTGCTTTGACTTCAAAGATAGTGCGATATGGCGTGTTGTCAAGCAAATGGGGCCTGCTATTTTTGGTGTGTCAGTTGCTCAATTATCTTTAGTGATTAATACCATTTTTGCTTCATTTTTGCCATCAGGTAGTATTTCATGGATTTACTTCGCAGATCGCCTAATGGAGCTACCCGTTGGTTTATTGGGTGCTTCACTTGGTATACTACTTTTGCCGTTGCTTTCCAAGCATGCAGTTAAAAAGGATCTGCTGGCATTTAGTCAATTACTGGATTGGGGGCTACGGTTATCCTTATTATTGGCGTTACCAGCAAGCGTTGGTCTTGCTATATTGGCTTTGCCATTAATTCAGACGCTATTTATGTACGGTCAATTTACGCCTGTTGCTGCATACATGACGCAACAGGCGTTGGTAGCCTATGCAGTCGGTTTGGTGGGCATTGTGTTAGTTAAAGTGCTTGCTCCAAGTTTTTATGCAAATAAGGACATTAAAACACCCGTTAAAGTTGCTATTTTTAGCTTAATCATGATACAGCTGATGAACGGGATATTGATTTGGCGTTTACAACATGCTGGTTTAGCGTTGTCCATTGCATTAGGTGCTTGTCTTAATGCAGTGATACTTTTATTGTTGTTGCTCAAGCATAAACATTATATTCCCCAACCAGGATGGGGGAAGTTTTTGGCAAAGTTAGCCCTATCTGCACTGACTATGGCAGTGACATTACTATTTTTACAATATATATTGCCTTGTCACTGGGAGGGCGATTTTATAGAGCGCGTATTATGGCTAGCGCTGCTTATTGGTGCAGGGATGGCGGTTTATTTTTCAACTTTATTTATAGTGGGGATTAAGTGGTATCATTGGATCCATAAGGGGTAGTTATCCTAAAAAATATACATCCAGTCTATACCGTACACTTTCTATCATGTTACTATTGTCCTTGATCAACTTGATTTAAGGTAGGGGGGAGTAAAGTTATGTCAAATGGAACTTATTTTTCAAGTGACCAAACCGTTGCATTAGCAAGCCGTGCTGGTTTTATTCGGCAAAGCTACCTTTATTTGTGCGTTGCGTTAGCGGGGTTTTTGGGATTATCTGCACTGCTTTTTGCCTCTGGGGCAGGCTATGCTCTGTTAAAGTTACTAGGGGCAAGCCAATGGGGTTGGTTATTGGTATTGGGTGCTTTTATGGTGGTTGGCATCATGGCTACCCGACTAGCCGATCAAGGTGAGCGCCACGCCCAACAATTATTGGGGCTAGGTATTTATGTATTAGCTCAAGCCATTATCTTTTCGCCTCTGCTAGCAATTGCTGCAGTTATTGATCCGACAGTGATTCCAACGGCAGGGATTGTAACGGCTATGTTGGTAGCTGGCCTTACCTTTACCGCATTCACGACTAAAAAAGACTTTTCTTTCCTAGCGCCCATTTTAACTATCGCTGGATTTATAGCATTAGGGGTGATTGTTTGTGCCATCCTATTTGGTTTTGAATTGGGTGTCTTATTCTCGGGTGCTATGGTTTGTTTTGCGGCAGGCTGCGTTTTGTTTGATACATCACGTATTATACACCACTATCCAGCCGATCGTCCTGCTGGTGCTGCTTTACACTTATTTGCTTCCATTGCGCTGATGCTTTGGTATGTCATCAGCTTATTGCTTAGAATGCGAGAGTAAACAAGCCAAGTCTTGTGCTTGTTGGGCTTCCTGATAGGAAGCCCAATTTTTATCAAGCGGAAGATAAGTTTTAGCTACGATGAAATATGTGCTAGCTTTATTCGCAGCGTGTGCTGTACTTGCTCAGGGTCAGCTTTACCTTGCGTATGTTTCATGACTTGACCAACCAGCGCGTTGAAGACTTTTTCTTTGCCAGCTAGAAACTGTACAACCAGGTGAGCATTGTCTGCAATGACAGCTTCTGTAATTTGGCTAATTGCATCGGCATCAGTGATATTTTCTAGGCCTTCATTGCGAATAATGTCATCAACAGGAAGACGGATTACCCACATTTTTTCAAATACCTGTTTGGCCAGTTTATGCGAAAGCTTGCCTTGGGCAATTTTTTTAATAAGAGTTGCTAAAGCCTGAGCAGATACAGGTGATTGTGAAATGGATAATGCTTCTTTATTCAGATAAGCTAGTAATTCACCATTAATCCAATTAGCTGCTAATTTTCCTTGCCCAGACTGCTTGGCAACTAATTCAAAATACTGCGCAACACTTCTTTGAGCGGTTAGGAGGGAAGCATCATAATCTGATAATTGATAAACTGCCATAAAACGCTGTTTCATCATATCAGGTAATTCTGGCATCGTAGATCGTATTGTTTCAATTTGTGCTGTTTCAAGTTGCATAGGCGGTAAATCTGGATCTGGAAAATAGCGGTAGTCATGGGCATTTTCTTTGCTACGCATGCTGCGTGTCTGTCCTGTGTCAGCATCAAACAACACGGTTGCTTGTTGGATGGGATAGCCTTGCATGCGCTGCTCAATTTGCCAAGATACTTCATATTCTATCGCTTGTTCAAGAAATCGAAAGGAGTTCAAATTCTTAATTTCGCGCCTAGTACCCAATGCAGTATCTGTTGCTTGACGTATTGAGACGTTAGCATCCATCCTAAAGTTGCCTGCTTCCATATCGCCTACCGAAATATCAAGCCATGTGACTAATTGGTGTAAGCGACGCGCATAAGCAACGGCTTCTTGAGCGGAACACATATCAGGTTCTGAGACAATCTCAATCAGCGGTATACCAGCACGATTCAAATCAACGCCCGTTAATTGTGTCGTATGGTCATGAGTCAGTTTTCCGGCGTCTTCTTCAAGATGTGCACGCGTAATGCGGATAATTTTTTCTACGTTATCCAGCATGATTACCAACTGTCCACACTGTACGATCGGGTGATCCATTTGGCTAATTTGGTAGCCTTTGGGTAAGTCAGGATAAAAGTAGTTTTTTCTGGCGAAGCAGTTTTTTTTGTTAATCGTAGCCTTCAAAGCAAGCCCTAAAAGGATAGCTTTCTCAATAGCTACTTGGTTGACAACGGGCAGTACACCTGGCATTGCCAGATCAATGATCGAGACCTGTGCATTAGGTATTTTGCAAGGTTTTGTTGGTGCGCAGGAAAAAAATTTAGATTGGGTATTGAGTTGAACATGCACCTCCAAGCCAATCACTGTTTCCCAATGCATAAAGCTTGTTCTCCCAATACGTCATCATGAATCATAAATGTGGCATACGATGGTGCCAATCTGTGACCTGTTGAAGGCGATGCGCAACATTCAGCAGGCGCGATTCGCTAAAATAAGAACCGATCAATTGGATGCCAGCTGGCATAGCTTCATCAGTAAATCCCGATGGTACACTCATGCCAGGTAACCCGGCAAGGTTAACAGCGATCGTGTACATATCTGACAAATACATCTGAATAGGATCATTTTGTTTTTCGCCTAACCGAAAGGCTGTTGTTGGTGTGACAGGAGCTGCAATTACATCGCATACTTTAAAGGCTTGCTGAAAATCTTCAGCGATCAGACGGCGGATTTTTTGTGCTTTTAAATAATAAGCGTCATAGTAGCCATGGCTTAATACATAAGTACCGATGAGAATACGCTGCTTGACTTCTTTGCCAAAACCTTCCGCACGACTTTTTTCATAAAGTTCAGTAAGATCCTCGTAGTCATGAGCACGATGACCGAATCGAATGCCATCATAACGTGCTAAATTAGCAGAAGCTTCAGCTGGTGCAATCACATAGTAAGCGGGTATTGATAAGTCAATATTAGGCAGACTCACATCAACGGTTTTAGCCCCTAATTGATTGAGTATAGCGACTGTTTTTTTAATCAGCGATGCAACTTGTGTATCCAATGCATTCGAAAAATATTCTTTTGGCAAGCCAATACGCAATCCCTCAATTGAGGCGTTTAAGTTGCGCGTATAATCTTCCTTAGCTCGTAAAATGCTCGTAGCATCACGCTCATCAAAGCCAGCCAATATATTAAGTAGTAAAGCACAGTCTTCCGCTGTTTTTGCCATGGGTCCGCATTGGTCAAGTGAACTGGCAAAAGCAACCATCCCAAAACGGCTCACCATGCCATAGGTTGGTTTGATACTAGTGATACCACAGAATGATGCGGGCTGCCTAATGGAACCACCTGTATCGGTACCGAGTGCAACAGGCGCCAGTCGTGCCGCAACAGAAGCTGCTGATCCTCCAGAAGAGCCGCCAGGAGTACAATCAACGTGCCAGGGATTTTTAACAGGGCCATAACAGGAATACTCATTTGACGAACCCATCGCAAATTCATCCATATTGGTATGCCCCAAGATAACCATACCAACGTTTTGGCATTGTTCGACAACATGAGCACTATAAGGCGAAACAAAATTTTTTAAGATTTTTGAGCAGCAAGTTGTTTTCCAGCCTTGGTGACAAAATAAATCCTTGATCGCAATTGGAATGCCCGTTAATGCATGCTGTTGACCTTTTGATAAGCGTAAATCTGCTGATTTTGCTGCTTGCTGGGTTTTTTCTTTATCCAGTGCAATAAAAGCGTTTAATATTGGATTCAAGTCATCAATACGCTTCAAAAACATTTCAGTTAATTCAACGCTTGAAATTGTTTTGTGTGCTAAATTTTCGGAGAGTGTACGAAGCGTTGCGTTAATCATTACATGATGGTCTGTTGACTGAATTATTCGATGACTTTTGGGACTAAAAATAAACCATCTTTTGCTTGGGGAGCCAAAGATAAAAACTGATTGCGTGGACAAGGAGGCATGGCGACATCTTTTCGTAATCGCAAAGCAACATGGTGCGCATAAGCCATAGGCTCTATATGATCTGTATTCACAGATTGCATGGTCTCAATCAGCGAAAAGATACGGTTAAGATGATCGTGAAGTTCGCCCGATGTTGTGTCATCCATCGCAATACGAGCTAGTTTAGCAATATGCTTAATTTCTTGCTCGGTGAGCAACATGAAATTTTCCAGTGAAACATTAACAAAAAACACCGCATAGAGTATCATATCTACATGGTAAATGCATCACATCAACGTTGTGATGATTGATAGCGGTTTTTTTGAGCATACTTTTGGAAAGATGAAGATGTTTGGGTCTTTATTGGGATATTTTTCTAACGATATTGCGATTGATTTAGGAACGGCCAATACTTTGGTGTTCGTAAGAGGCAAGGGTATTGTGCTGGATGAGCCATCCGTTGTGGCGATTCAAAGCGAACTTACCTCACAAAGGCAATCCGTTTTGGCTGTTGGTTTAGAGGCTAAAAACATGTTGGGTCGTACACCGGGTACGATCCAAGCTATTCGACCTATGAAGGACGGAGTCATTGCTGACTTTAAAGTGACGGAACAAATGCTCAAACAATTTATTGCGAATACGAAAAAAGCAGTTAACGCAGGTTGGTTTTCGGCTAGTCCACGCATCGTTGTATGTGTGCCTTGCGGTTCGACGCAAGTGGAAAGAAAAGCCATTTATGAAGCTGCCATCAATTCGGGTGCAAGAAGGGTTGAGCTGATTGAAGAGCCTATGGCAGCAGCACTGGGTGCTGATTTGCCTGTTGAAGAGCCAACTGGTTGTATGGTTATTGATATTGGGGGCGGCACAACTGAGGTTGGTGTCATTTCTTTGGGTGGGGTAGTTTACTCTAACTCGGTGCGTGTAGGAGGCGATAAATTTGATGAGGCAATCATTAATTATATTCGTCGTAATCATGGCACGCTTATTGGTGAAACCACAGCAGAAAAGATAAAAAAAACGATTGGTACCGCTTTTCAAATGGCCAAAAACGAAACGCTAGAAGTCAGAGGAAGGCATCTTTCAGAAGGTGTACCGCGTTCGCTTTCTATTTCAAGTAACGAGATATTAGAGGCATTGAATGAACCGCTTAACCAAGTGGTGCTGGCTGTTAAAAATGCCCTTGAAAAAATTCCGCCTGAACTGAGTGCAGATATTGCGGATCGTGGGATGGTCCTAACAGGAGGAGGAGCTTTATTAAAGGGTCTTGATCTGCTACTTTCTGAAGAGACGGGATTATCTGTTGTGGTTGCAGCAGATCCATTAACTTGTGTTGTCAGAGGTACAGGTAAGTCGCTAGATAGATTGGATACGCCAAACGTTATTTTTGCTGAAGTGCCTTGATGACAAGCTATTTATCAAAAAAGGTGATAGGTAAGTGAAGCATGGTATTTTCCACAATACGGTATTTTTTGAGGTTCCTATCTTTTCACTCAAGGTTTGTGGTTTATACATTGCTGGCATTAGGGTTTATTGCGCTGGATCAAAATTTCTCTTTCGTCAAATCAGCTAAGCGATATCTTGATGGAACGATCTATTCTATGCAGTTCGTTCTTTACCAGCCATTTCATTGGATGAGGCAAGGTAGTATTTTATTACAAAATCAAGCATCATTAGGTTACGCTAACCAACAATTACAACGCCAAATTCTACAACTTACAACTCAAATTGATCAACTCAAAGTGGCTGAACAAGAATTAGCTACGCTCAAGCGTTTTTTTGTGTTGCGACACCATCTTACTTTTGATCACTATTGCGTTGGACAATTGTATAGGTGGCGTGGTTCGTCTGCATATCAACTGATATTGGATAAGGGTACTGATTTTCATTTGCAACATGGTCAACCTGTTGTTGATGAACGGGGGTTGCTGGGGCAAATTTCGCATGTTTATGATCATTTCGCTACGGTGACGCTCATTGTGAGTAAAGGGCAAATGATTCCTATTATGGTTGAGCGGACCGGAGAGCGAGCTATTTTATATGGCCAAAATGGCCGCTTAAGTTTGCCATATTGGCCACTACAATCGGATATTCGGGCACAGGATCGCTTGGTTACTTCTGGTATTGATGGGGTTTATCCTGCTGGTTTGCCAGTGGCAAGAGTGAACCATGTTGAAAAAGATTCCTATGCACATTTTGCTAACCTTGATATTGTGCCGCTAGCTGGCCTATTTCGTTCTCGTTATGCTATGGTACTTTCCCCTCATGCTAGAGGGTTTTTGTTGCCATATCGTGATCATGAAGAGGTGTTAAAAAGGCCTTCTCAATGAGTATAACAACACAGCCGTTTGTTCGTTTGGCTAGTAGACGCCTGATTGGAGGTAGTCTATGTTTAGCCTGCGCGTTGCCTTTACTACCTTTTCCCGCTTTTTGGTTAAATTATTTTCCCGATCTAGTAGGCATAACGCTACTTTATTGGCTAATTTATCAGCCTCATCGCGTGAGTTTCGGCGTGGCTTTTTTGATCGGCATATTGACAGATATCGTGACCCATTCCTCGTTTGGGCAACACGCCTTGTCTTATGTAGCGCTTACTTATTTTGTCTTATTAATACGACCTGCTTACATCTTGATGCATGGTTTTGTGTTTCAATCAGTTTTGGTAGGTGCGTTATTAATGAGTATTGGCTTACTTAATGGCTTAGTGTGCTGGATGGTTGATGATCTATTTATCCAGATTACTTATTTCATTCCACCTTTATTAAGTGCTTGTATATGGCCTTTATTTAATAAAATTTTATTGCTAGCTTGCAACAAGCGTTTTACTCAAAGCAGATAGGCTATGCGTCATTAGGCGTGCTGTTTGATAAAGGGTATGCTCAAACATGAGAGAGGTTGAAGAGTGCTACGCAAGACTATACGTTTTGTTCAGGAAGAAGAAAAACAACGTTTTCACAATCGATTGCTTTGGTCCGGTCGATTTATTTTTTTGATGTTTGCATTATTATTGTGTCGCTTTGTATATCTACAAGTCATTCAGTACTACCATTACGCAGCGGAAGCTAAACATAATCAGATTACTTTTATACCACTAGAGCCTAACCGTGGTCGTATTGTGGATCGTAATGGTATTGTGCTGGCACAAAATCTGCCTTCGTATATGCTGGACATTATTCCCAACCAAACGCGTGATGTTGTACAGACCATTGTGGCGCTGCGCGAAATTGTGACACTTACACCAAAAGATCTAAAACGTTTTGAGCGTTTACGAAGAGAATCCCAAGTTTTTCAGCCAGTTTTATTGAAAGCTAAATTAACAGAAGTAGAGGCAGCACGCGTGGCAGCTAACAGTTGGCGCTTTCCAGGTGTGCAGGTAAGAGCTCTCTTAGCTCGAGATTATGTATACGGAATGTTAACCAGCAATTTTTTAGGTTATGTTGGGCGTATTTCTGCCCAAGATGATGCTTATCTTGGGCGAATCGGGCGGTCTCATGAATATCGGGGCGCTACCTATATTGGTCGCACTGGTTTAGAGGCTTTTTACGAAAATCGCTTGCGTGGTCAATTGGGTTTTGAGGCGATTGAAACCAATGCAACGGGCCAAAGCTTAAAAGTATTGGAGCGCCGTTCCCCCTTACATGGCGAAACACTTCAATTAACTTTAGATATTCGTTTGCAAGAAATCGCTGACAAATTATTGGGTCAGCGTCGTGGTGCATTGGTAGCTCTTAATCCGCAAACAGGTGAGATACTAGCTTTTGTATCCAAACCGAGCTTTGATGCAAATTTATTTGTTAATGGTATTGATTATGAGACATGGGATGCGCTGAATAGCGATTGGAGGCGTCCTTTACTAAACCGCGCAGCAAACGGGCTGTATGCGCCAGGATCCATCCTAAAACCTTTTATTGCTATGGCAGCCTTACATAGCAAGCAGTTGCAATATGGTGATAAACGTGCTGCGCCAGATGTATTTCGTTTACCCAAATCGCGCCATCAATTTAGAGATAGTAAGCGAACAGGGCACGGCATGATTAATTTACAGCGTGCTATTACTGTATCCAGTGACACCTTTTTTTATCGTTTGGCATGGGAGATGGGTATTGATGCCTTGCATCCGCTTTTAGCGCAGTTCGGATTGGGTCAAAAGACTGGCGTTGATTTACCTGAGGAGGCAAAAGGTGTATTGCCATCTCGTCAGTGGAAACAGAAACGTTTTGCGCGCCAAGCACCTATATTCCAAAAATGGTTGCCTGGCGATACGGTCAACATTGGTATTGGACAAGGATATAATGCCTATACCCCCTTGCAGATGGCGCACGCCACGACGATTTTGGCGAATAACGGCAAAGTATTTCAACCTTTTTTTGTCAAGCAGTTTGTAAAAAATGAGAATGGTCAAAATTACCAAAAACCTATCCAGCCGCAGAGTGTTGTACCTTTTAAATTAGCCGATTTTCAATATGTCAAGCAAGGTATGGAAAATGTATTGGGTCAGGGAGGTACAGCACAATATGCTGGTCAAGGATTGCAATACCGCATGGCAGGTAAAACAGGCACAGCGCAGGTTGTTAAAATTGCCCAAGGAAAAAACTACAATCGGTATGCCTTAATGGAGCAACATCGTGACCATGCTTGGTTTATTGCTTTTGCGCCAGCGAACCATCCAACCATTGCAGTTGCTGTGATTGTGGAGAATGCAGGATGGGGTGGAGTTGCTGCAGCTCCCATTGCGCGGGCGCTTTGTGATTTTTATTTGTTGCATATAGTACCCCCCGCTTTAAAAGATCGACTCATCACGTTGCAAGCATTGCCAAGATCTAATAATGCTATCCCTGCTAAGCAAGTAGCGCCTATTTCTCACCGTTTACGTAGGCGAGCACCATGAACATATATCGTACTGAGCATCCTATTAAACGGTTTTGGCGTGTCTTATTAGCGCCATTAGATCGGCGGCTTGTTTTGTTTATCAGCTTGATTTATTTGTTTAGCTTATTGGTACTGTATTCAGCCGATCAATACAGTTTTGACCGTTTGGGTGATAAATTAATCTATACCATCCTCGCATTTGGTCTCATGTGTTGTATTGCACGCATTTCTCCGCAATCTATCATGCAATGTGCGCCATATTTTTATTTTATAGGGTTGGTTATGCTCGTTGCTGTACATGTTGCTGGGGTAACAGTCAATGGTGCGCGACGATGGCTAGATCTTTATATTTTTACGTTGCAGCCTTCGGAAGTCATGAAACCAGCATTACCGATGATGCTTGCTTGGTATCTTTACCGCATAGAAAACGGACGACGCTGGTATCATTATGTCATAGCTACACTATTCATCATGATACCGAGTTTTTTAGTGCTCAAACAACCTGATTTGGGTACTGCTTGTCTTATTATCTTGTCTGGTTTCTTCGTGCTATTTTTTGCAGGATTATCTTGGAAAGTCATCGCAAGTGCTTTCGGGGCTTTTATCTGTATTTTTCCGCTGCTATGGCAGTACTTTTTCCTTGATTACCAAAAACAGCGCATATTATCGTTATTGGATCCAGCTCAAAATTTATTGGGGGCGGGCTATCACCACCATCAATCAGCTATTGCGATTGGTTCAGGTGGCATCTTTGGAAAAGGCTGGGGGCAAGGAACTCAAGCTCAGTTAGACTATATTCCAGAACAGGCAACCGACTTTATTTTTGCTGTGTATTCGGAAGAGTTTGGATTGATTGGTAATGCTATTTTATTGGCGCTTTATTTGGCTATCATCCTGCGTGGCTTAAGAATTGCGGCTCAAGCACCGACACTATATAGTCAATTATTGGCAGCTACCATTACCCTGTGTTTCTTTCTTTATGTGTTTGTTAATATGGGTATGGTAGCTGGAATTTTTCCAGTAGTTGGTGTGCCCTTACCACTGATGTCTTACGGTGGTACCGCAACTTTAATGGTGTTGATGAGTCAAGGGATGCTTATGAGCATTGCTCATCAAAAAAGATGATTTAAGTTAGTATATTCTAATGATAAATTGCTGAATGTTGTCCTATTTTAGGAGACGTAGAAACCTATTAATGTATAGGGTGGTTGTTATGGGCTGGTGGTTTGACTTCACAAAACTCGCCTTCAATGGTGGAACCATTGTCAGGTGAGGTTTTAGATTTAGAGGTTGAGGAAGTATGGTAAGCACTGGATTGCTGAAGGGTTGCTCCTTTAAAAGGTAAGAGTAGGACTAGTGCAGCAATGTCAGATAAGAAGCCCGGTATAATAAAGAGTAACCCAGCCATTTTATATCGAATGGGCCATAATAGCTGGTATAACGATACTGGTTTTGATTGCAAAAATGTTACGAGAGTCCATGCGATACCGAGTCGGTGTTGTTTAAGCAAAAAGATGCCCAATAGAGCGCTGACGGTCACCCATAACAATACAATTTTGAGGCCAAAATGACGGATGCTCCAGCTAAAAGTGATCATTTCTGCAAAGGGATAAATGATCATTATCCACAGTAATTTTTTGATAAGCGATCCTATGAAAATTTTAATGGTGCTATGTAATGTACCGGATAAGGAAATTGCCCTACGTATTGCTCAAGCTTTAATCAAAGGAAAACTTGCAGCTTGCGTCAATATTTTGTCGCCTTGTCAGTCATTATACCATTGGGAAGGGACTATACAGTCTTCTCAAGAAATCCCCTTACTCATCAAAACAACCAATGCATGTTACCAAGCACTCGAAGCTTGTATTATTGGGCTCCATCCGTATAGTATGCCTGAAATTGTTGCCATACCCATTACTCAAGCGTCTTCCGGTTACCTTAACTGGGTTCGGCAATCTTGTGTGATGCCAGTTGTTGGTAGTGTTGCTAAATCATGCTAATTTACTCAACTAAGGTGGGTAGCCTTTAGGATTGCTTAATGGTAAAATATATACTCTGGCTTGCAAAAAAAGTATTGGGAGTATTTGGGGTCGTTAGCTCAGCTGGTAGAGCAGCGGACTTTTAATCCGTTGGTCGCAAGTTCGAATCTTGCACGACCTACCATTTTTAAAGGGTGCTATATTTTAACACGCTTAAAAGGTGGCAGCGCTTCTAACAGTTTTCTACCATAGGGTTGCCTTGTAGTACGGTGGTCTAGTATGGTCACACGCCCGTAGTCTGATTCAGTGCGTAACAATCTTCCAACGGCTTGCAATAGCTTAAGCGATGCCTCGGGCATTGCTATTTCTAAAAATGGATCCTTACCCTGCTGGATGACCCATCGAGATAAGGTACGATCAATCGGATTATTGGGCATCGTAAAAGGCAATTTAGCAATAATAACTTGTACACAGGATTTACCAGGTAGGTCTAATCCCTCGGCAAAAGAATCCAGTCCAAAAATGATACTGGGTTTATTGGCTGCTAGTTGTGCAGCATGCTTTTCTAATAAACATGCTTTTGTCATGTTTCCTTGCACAAGAAGATGCGCCCTTAAGCATGCATCCAGTTGTTTTGCAACAGTGTGCATTTGCTTTTGTGATGCAAATAATACCAACGTACCGACTGCTTGCTGTAAATCAATCAATTTTGGCAGCCAAAGGATTACTTCGGCTGTATGTTCAGCAATATTTTTAGGGTTAGCGAGAATATTGGGCAAATACAGTTCACCTTGATTTGCGAAATTAAAGGGACTATCTAAAGCGAGACAAGTTATACCAGACAAGGCAAAAAGCCCAGTTTGTTGGAGAAAAATATCAAATGTTCCTAGTGCACGAAGGGTAGCCGAGGTCAGTAATATACCGGATGGGCGACGCCATAAGATCTGTTTAAGATGATGCGCAACGTCGGTTGGCGCTGCACAAAACCAATAATCATTTTGACGTGAAATCCACTTAGCAATGGGTTTTTGTCTATTGTCAACTGGAGTATCAAACAATTCCCATAGCTGCTGCATGCGATCTACATAACTTAATAATATGCCAAAATTGTCACTGATACGATCAAGCTGAGTGCCATGCGTTTTCGTTTGCTGCTGGTTGATTGTGTCAGATAAAGTATGCAGTGCTTTGAATAATTGTTTGGATAACAAGGCAAGATTTTGTGTGCAATGGTGCAGTGCATCGGGTACAACGCCTTCTTCGAAGAGCAACATTGTTTTTTCTGGGTCTTCATAGGAAGCCAACGTTGTATTATTTTCTAGTGTAAACAGCAGTTCTACGAGGCTCTGTTCAGTATAGTGAGCTATCGTTTGGATTTCATCAATATGGAACCTCTTTTTAAGATGTATAGCAATAGCTGGTAAAAGTGCACTAATTTTTTCTAGCGTACGAATACCTTGTTTTAAAGCGATATCTGATGAAAATTGGTTGATAGCTTTTTTGTAAAGGTGATGCGCTTCATCAATGCAGTAAAAACTGTTTTCAAGTGGTGGCAGAATGATGCCTCCACCCATAGCGCCATCAGCCAACAGTAAATCATGGTTTACTACTAAAACATCAACTTTTTTCAATTGTTCACGTGCTAAAAAAAATGGACATTCTGCTCTATTGGGACAAGTATCTTTACGACAGCCATGCCGATCGTTTGTGATGCGAGGAAGTAGTGCTACATCAATCGATTGTGGCCATACGTCAAGGTCACCACACCATTTTCTGTGTTGAAAAGCATCCGATAGTGCATGTAACAAGGTAACATCCGCTGGTTTTAATTTGTGATCCCATAATGCTGTGGTGATGGTTAGATCTGGCAGGGTAGGTTGAATAGTGTGTTGGTATAATCGGTACGGGCATACATAGCGCCTCCGTCCTTTTGCTAAAGCATAAGTGATAGGTTGGTCACTATATTGAAATGCCATCGGTAAATCTTTTCGGATCAACTGTTCTTGCAGGGCAATAGTTGCTGTGCTGATCACCAGTTTTTTACGACGCATTCTCGCGAGTACACCGCCAGCGATAAGGTAAGCAAGACTTTTTCCAACGCCAGCTGGTCCTTCAACAACTAAAATGTGATCGCCACGCAAGTCTTGGGTTGTATTCTGTGGAGCGTTATGACGAGCAAAGACTTCAGCAATACTATCAATCATGCATTTTTGGGCAGCACGCACAACAAAATCAGGTTGATGTTTGGCTAATTGCTGGTAATGGTTTTGAATATATTCTTTTTCGAAATCGGCTAGCATGCGCGTTATTATATCCCCTATACTAATATAATACCGTGATCTCTTATAATCTTACTTAGCGGTAGGTTTAGTATAGATGAGCTATCTGTAGATTTTTATCAATCGCATGGTGTAATGATTGCTCAATTGGAGGTAGTATATGTCGGCGCAAAAAATTTTTTCGCGGCGCTTTTTTCTAGAAAATGCTGTATATATCGCCCTATTATTTTTGCTTACCGTTGCTTGTATCAAAATATTGCTACCTTTCTTGGTAGCGCTGATTTGGTCAGTAATTATTCTGATAGCAGTTTGGCCTGTTTACCAGTTGTTGTGTCGCAAACTGGGTGGACGATCTAAACTATCAGCAGTACTTGTAGTGTGCATGTTAATTTTGGCACTCATTATGCCTTTGGCTTTTATGGTCATGGCAATTATTGAGATATTGCCGACTATCAGCGATACTGCTGCACAATTTGCGCATTACAAATTATCCTCCTTGCCACCTTGGCTAGCTCAAATACCTGTATTGGGTCAGCAATTAGCAGATTTTTGGATTTCTGTGCAAAACAATTTATCGGGCGTTTTTAGTCGCACACAACCTTTTATCCAAGATATTTTAAGTTGGTCTTTACGTCGAGGAGCAAGTCTTGTAAGGGGGGTATTGGAAATTTCCTTAGCCATTGTGATTGCTGGGGTTTTATTGGTATCCGGTGATAAAATACAGTATTACGCTAAGCACATCATTATCCGATTAAGCGGCAGAACCCATGCAGATTTATCCAATGTTGTGGTGCGTACCATAAGAGGTATTGCAACGGGCGTGATTGGTACAGCGTTGCTGCAATCTATTTTAGCAACCATTGGATTGATAATTGCTGGTGTACCGGGTGCTTTAGCATTAGGGTTTGCTTGTCTCATATTGGCTATTGCACAATTGCCAACAATACTTGTTTGGTTGCCTGCAACGATTTGGTTGTTTGCGCAACATGCGATGGGCTTAGCTATTTTCTTGGGGCTTTGGGGCTTGTTACTGGTTTCAACGATTGACAACTTTATTAAACCCTATCTTATCAGTCACGAAGCAGGGATGCCATTGTCGTTGATCTTTTTGGGGGTATTTGGCGGATTGTTAAGCATGGGAATTATTGGTCTATTTGTCGGACCAACCATGCTAGCGATTGCTTATACATTGATTGTGCATTGGCTCAAAATACCTACCACGGAAGACTATAAATAGCCTTTAAGATTAATTAATCGTTAAGCGATAGCTATCCATGTTAACGACTGTTATGCATTGGCAAAAACTGCTTTCTACAGCACGATTTAAAATAGATACTGGGCTTGTTACGCCAGTGGTTGTTAATAAAAACACAACCATCACGGCTGACCTGCGTAGTGATTTTCATGTTGACCATGATCGTATTGCTTTTTCCAGCGCCTTTCGTTGTTTAGGGAAAAAGACACAAGTGCATCCGCTTGCACAACATGACCATATCCATAATCGATTAACGCATAGTGTGGAAGTAGCTAGTGTCGGGCGTAGTCTTGGCAATCAAGTGGGTGCTATGTTACGAGTACAAGGGTTATTGCCCAAACAATTTACCCCTTTTGACATAGGCGACCTTGTACAGGTTGCTTGCTTGGCACATGATATTGGTAACCCGCCTTTTGGACATACTGGTGAAGAAGCCTTACGCGATTGGTTTCGCATGCCCAATAATCAGCGCTGGTTAACTGGATTGGGCGATGCTGAAAAGCAAGATGTATCAACTTATGAGGGCAATGCACACAGTTTGCGGATCTTAACAGCTTTGGAAATGTATGTTGCTAGAGGTGGGATGCGTCTGACAGCAGCAACATTAGGTACGGTAGTGAAATATCCTTGGACAGCTGATGCTATACCACAGCATATGGGGGAGAAATTTAATATTTACGGAACAGAGCTAGCTTATTTTCGATGCGTAGCTAAAAATTTAGGGCTTTTGCAAGTAGCTAATAATCATTGGTGTCGCCACCCTCTGTCATATCTTGTTGAAGCAGCAGATGATATGTGTTACGCCATTTTGGATCTTGAGGATGCTGTTGCTATTGGGATGTTGGCGCCTGAAGTTTTTGAAAAGATATTAAGGCCACTTATTGATGGGGAAGATTCACGTTTATCGCGGGCAAGCAACATGCGTCAACGCTGTGCGATGATGCGAAGTCTTGCTATGGGGCATAGTATTACTGAAATAGCTCGTTGCTTCATGCATTACCATTCATCGCTGTTAGAGGGTTGTTTAAACGCAAAAGACCTGATTAGTATTTGTGATGAACCAGTTAAAACTGTGTTAACCAATGCTAAATTGCTTGCTAATCAACATATCTATCACCATCACAATAAATTACCAACAGAGATTGCTGTATTTGCTTGTTTGGGGTCATTGCTGGATATGTTGATCCCCGTTGTACATAATTATATTACGGGCAATAGTACACATCATGCCTTACGGCAAGATCTTATTCTTAAACTGCTGCAAGAACATATCACGGTGGATAAGAATGACTCGCTGTATGTGGGCTATATGAAAATTTTAGATTATCTTGGCTTAATGAGTGACAATGCTGCGGCCGATTTGGCCAAAGTATTATCTGGGTTTGCGATTACATCGTGATTGACCATAACAGTGCTAAGTTATTCCATGATTACCCTGTAGCCAGTGGGGTAATTTCATTTATAATGGCTAGTATTTGGTTAACAGCAGGGGATAAATATGGGTTTTTTGGCAGGAAAACATATACTGATTACGGGCATGTTATCAGATCGCTCCATTGCTTATGGTATTGCTAAAAGTTGTTATCGGGAAGGTGCTAAACTGGCCTTTACTTATGAAGCGGATAGAATAAAAGAGCGTGTACAACATTTGGCTGAAGCGTTTGATTCTTCATTAGTTTTAAAGTGTGATGTACAAGTTGACCAGGATATTGAGCAGTTATTTGTAAGGCTTAGTGATCATTGGGATGGTTTGGATGGGTTGGTACACTCTATTGCCTTTTCACCACGTGAAGCCTTAACAGGCGATTTTTTGGATGCTCTGAGCCGAGAAGCTTTTCGTATTGCACATGATATTTCGTCCTATAGTTTTCCAGCGTTAGCTAAAGCAGCACGACCGATGATGAAAGATCGCTATGGTGCGTTACTGACATTAACTTATCTTGGTGCGGTACGGTCTATTCCGCATTACAACGTGATGGGTCTTGCTAAGGCAAGTTTAGAGTCTGCTATACGTTTTATCGCCAGTTCTGTTGGTCGAGACGGCACGCGTTGCAACGGTATTTCAGCTGGACCGATTAAAACATTAGCTGCATCGGGCATCGCAGATTTTTCCAAACTATTGAGTATTTCAGCGGCCAATGCCCCATTGCGTCGGAATGTTACCGTGGAAGAAGTGGGCAATGTTGCAGCGTTCTTATTATCTGATTTATCATCAGGTATAACTGGTGAGATTACCTATGTAGATGCAGGGTACAATATCAATGCTTTAAATGCACCTGAGGAAGATGAATCATAAAAATTGAATATGATGGATAATATCAATTTAGATAAAGGGCATAGCGATGCTTGGTAGAAGAGTTTTGGAAGAGATAGGCAAAAAAATAAGTGATATGGTGGCTACCAGTCCAGCCAAAGATATCGAAAAAAATATTAAGGCGGTTTTAACTTCTGCTTTAGCACGTTTAGATGTTGTCACGAGAGAAGAATTTAATTTACAACAAGAAATATGTGTACAAACTCGCGAGTCATTAAATGAGATAACAGTAAGATTGGATCGGCTGGAAGCCAAGCTTAGTCAAAACAAAATATTGCATGTGAGTTCATCAACTCAAACTAAACGCAAACGAAAGGTTTTGCATCAAGTACCCGTTGGTAAATTGACGAAAAGTGGTAGAACCACAAAATCGACGAGGATACTTAAGTCACGTTCTATACCTAAACCATAAGGATCTTGTTTGGATATTTTTATCAGCAATGCTTTGTTGAAGTAAGAGACGAATATTTTGTTGTATCTTAGATGAAGTTGGTTAGTTGTTGCGACTTGTTGGGTCATAATTGTGATGAAACAAAAACGCTATTTTCAAACAACCTCCTACGGTCGAGCAAGGCATCGCAAGGGATCGCTTTTGATTGGGCTACTCATCGGTATGGTAATTGGTGTAGCAGCTGTGGTAGGTATTGCGATTTATTTGAACTATGCCGCTACGCCGTTTACTAATATGAATCAATTGATAGATCACCAAGGTGACATGATAGCGTCCGATGATAGGCCTATCAAAACTAATCCAGACGATCAAATGGCTGCTTTGGACGCTAAAATAAAAGAGCTGACAGATTCTCGAGTAGGTAAGGCGGCCTTACGTGTGGAGAAAAGCGCTTCAGAGGAAGTGGCTGCAAAGGAATTCGATTTTTATAAAATTCTACCCGGTAAATCAGATATTGCTTCGGTAAAATCTGCTCAGCCAACATCCAAAAAGATGGTGGCATCTGCCGCTGCACATCAACATTATTTGCAAGTAGGTTCATTCCAAAATGCAAGTGATGCAAACAATCTTAAAGCAAAGTTAGCATTGATGGGTATCCATGCCAAAATCCAATCAATCAGTGCGGCTGATAAAGGGTTAATACATCGTGTACGTGTTGGCCCCATCAATAAAGCAAGCATTGAACCACTCAGAGCTTTATTGGCACAAAATGGTATACAAGCTGTCATGGCGACACAATGAAAGCTAAAAACACATGAAAAAATATGTGCTGATCATCCTATTATGTTTTATAAGTGCGATGGCACAGGCGAAGATTGTCCTGGGCAAAGATTATGTTGTGCTAGCCAAGCAACATAAACGTGTTCAAGCCAATCAAATAGAGGTGTTAGAGTTTTTCTCTTATCACTGTGGTCGTTGTTTTGATGTATCACGCAAAATGGAGGCAGAGGCTAGACGGTGGCCAAATTATGCTAAGTTGCAACGTATACAAGTCATGTGGGGCCAACCTTTTAAAGGTTTGTTACGCTTACTTGCGACGATTGAAAAAATGGGTAAAGTGCAAACATTGCACCACCGCATTTTTATTGCTTTTTTGGAGCAAGGTTTGATGCTTAATGATTCGAATACAGCATTAAATTGGGTAAAGAAGCAGCCAGATATTAACTTTAAAAAATTTGTTGAGCATTTTAATAGTGCCGCTGTCAGCAAACTATCAAATTATTATGCTGCAAAGACTGAAGAATATAACGTTGATGCAACGCCCATGGTAATTGTGGATGGTCGGTATAAAGTATTGCCCTCTATGCCAGATCGGATGGTGCAGGTGACGAGGGAATTAATTGCCAAGGCATGGAAAGAAGCAAAACGAAGATAGCGTTGTGTCAAATTAGTGGTTGAGTTGTGAGAGGCGCTTTAGCAAAATTAGGTAATGAGAGACCAGTGATGACGCGCTATCAATCAATAGCAGTACTTCTATTAGTCAGTTTTAATTTGGTTAATTACGCCAATAAAATGCTTATTTTTTGCTCAGAAGGCTCGCCAAGTGGATTTGATCCGGGTCAATATCATAGCAGTATTGATTATGACGCTTCAGCTGAAACACTCTTTAACCGCCTCATCTAATAATTTAGTGCTAAAGGCGCAACGTATTAATAATATGCAAGAATGGATTAAGCTTTATCGATCAGCGCAAAAGGAATTGTTAAATAAGAAATACCCGTTACTCCTTTAGCGCATACGCTATCTAGCAAAGCTATCAATCGTTTTGTTAGAAATTATAAAAAATCCGTTTTTTGTTCAGTTGAATCTAGGGGCGTTGATTTAGTGGAGTAATATTTCCTAGAAGATGGTCGAACAATCTAAAAATTTACTGGATAATCAGCAAGTTGCGCTTGATTTTTTGCATGGTGCTGCGCGACTGATGGTTACCTATAACACCAGAACATACCTTTTACAGCGCCATCTTAATCGCATCGCTCAAGCAATTGGTTTAGATAACTTGAGTATGGATATTGGATATTGCAGGGTGACTTTGTTTACCAAGCAAGGCACGATACTCTATGCATATACGCCAGAATTTTGTATCAATATTGCTTTTTTAGCAAAAGTGATGCACATCATTGATAAGGTCTGTGCACATACTCTATCGCCTCGTGAAGGGTTGTTAGCCTTTGAGACGATTGAGCGCACGGCAGAAAATCGTCAGTGGTCTTTAGCAGCACTATTTTCGGCAGCAGCAGCCAGTGCCATTGCTTTTCTTGCCAAAGGCGATATATCAACTATGGTTGCTGTTGGATTTGCTGCAGCAGGCAGCATTATGGTGCAAAAATATTTAACCCATAAGCAGATTATCAAATTAATGCTGCCTTTTGCGGGCTCTTTTTTCGGTGCCATTTTTTGTAGTTTTTGGATCCGGATGGGTTGGACAACAACACCAAATGTCTGCTTGATTGTGCCTGTATTATTAATGATACCTGGCCCACACCTCATTAATGGTCTATATGATATTGTCGAAAACAATATTCAAACAGGAATTGCCCGCCTTTGCTTAGCAGCTTCGATTGTGATTGCAAGTTCATGTGGTGTGTTACTCGGTAGTCATCTAATGTTTTTAGAAAGCACTACACCGATCCTACATGATACGGTTGTTGGGGAATTACCATTATGGCTAGACGCTGTGATGGCAGGTGTGACTTCTTGCGGGTTTGCTGCTTTTTATAATGCCCCTTGGCGCGTGCTAGTTATTTCAAGCTTATACGGTATGATGGGACATGCAATCCGCTATTTTTTGCTTGATTCGGGTTATTCGCTTGAATCGTCGACTTTTTTTGCGTGCTTAGCAGTGGGTTTCTTTGCGAATTTTATGGCTGAGTATCTTAGAATTGCCTTTTCGGCTGTGGCTTTTGCAAGCGCTATGCCGATGATGCCGGGTATGTTGATGTTCTCGGCTATTAATCATGCAACAAGTATTGCAACATATGGCCAACAAGCAGAGCCTGTACTGGTTGTTTTGATGCTTTCTGAGCTATTCAAATCTACCTTGGTGCTGGGTGCCATGGTGGCGGGTTTACTGATCGGTGCATGTTTTGCAAGAATCTTTGCCGAAGGCTTGGATAGACCCTTACATCAAATCAAGCGGCAGTTTAGGATGTAGTCAGACGATATTTGTTTGAGCAACGTTCATTTTTTTTTGACCACACAATATGTTTTGCAAAAGCAGAGTATAAATTGCTGTTAACTGATTGATATCTTCAATGGGTGAGCATTCATTTGTTTGGTGAATCGTACTATCTAATAAACCAAATTCAAGTAATTCTTTTGCGATTTGACACAAAAAATGGCCATCTGAAGCACCACCCTTTGTTGAAAATTGACTTGGTTGTCCTGTGACAGATCCAACAGTTGCTTGCAAGGTTTTGGCAAGGTATCCTACTTCATCTATAAAAGGGTTACTGGATAACGTCCAGTGGATCTCATATTGTAAATGTTGTTGATCGAGCAAGGCAGTCAAGCGTTTTTTGAGTGAATCGACCGTACTTTCTACTGAAAAACGAAAATTAAACGTCAGTTCACTACTTTGCGGAATCACATTGACCGCACCTGAATCAGCGTGCAGATAACAAGCTTGCCATGAAGTTGGCTCAAAATATTGGTTTCCTGTATCCCATGTTGTTTCGCTAAGCACTCTGATTGCTCGACCGAGGCCATGTATTGGATTTATCGCAAGGTGTGGATAGGCAATGTGACCCTGCTTACCTTTGATCACTAAGTGACCAGTAAGAGAGCCTCGACTACCTACTTTGATGGTATCTCCTAGGTATTGTTTTGAGGTTGGTTCACCGATGAGACAAAAATCAATTGCTTGATGGCGTGCTTGTAGGGTTTCAACGACACGCAATGTGCCATCTTTCGCCTCGCCTTCTTCATCTGAGGTGAGCAAAAAAGCAATAGCCCCTTCAAAGTCAGTATGCCGATGCAAGAAAGTTTCTGTTGCAACTAAGAATGCTGCGATAGCCGCCTTCATATCTGCCACACCACGCCCGACAAGACGGTTTCCTCGAACGGTTGGTCTAAAGGGAGAAGTGTGCCATTTTGATATATCACCGGGTGGCACGACATCGGTATGTCCCGCAAAACAGAAAGTGGGCGAAGCGTCCCCCAATTTAGCCCATAGATTGGTGACTTGTCCAAAACGCAAAAATTCTACTGAGAAACCAAGGTTTGTCAAATGCGCTGCAATTAAATCTTGACACCCTGCATCGTTGGGGGTAACTGAGGGGCGACTGATCAATTGGCAGGCCAGATCCAGCACTTTATTCATCGTAGGCAATCTTGATATTCAGCAACACTAAAACCGCATAATACTTTGCCGTGATACATCAACAAAGGACGTTTAATGAGCGTTGGTTTGCGAATCAGTAACGTGATGATTTGTTCGGACTGGTCTAAGCATTTTTTATCAGCTTCGCTGAGTTTACGCCACGTTAGACTCTGCTTATTGATAAGTTTTTGTGTACCCAAAAGGTTTAACCAATGGGTAACTTGCTCTGTGCTTAGCGCTGTTTTTTTAAAATCAACAAATGTATAGCCGACATGGTTACTATCTAACCAGTCTCTTGCTTTTTGAACAGTACTACATTGGGCGATGCCATAGAGGATAGTATTGTCCATGTAAGTTTCCTTGATGACTAAAACGGTATTTCGGTAGGTGATTCCACAATAGTTGAAGCTTCAGCTGGTGTAGGTGTTAAGGTTTCTGTATCAGCAGGCATCACTTCTACCGATGCATCAAAAACAGCTTTTTGTGATGTATCCTCAATGGTCATTCCTTTTACGATCGGAGCGGGAGGTTGTTGCGCACTACAGCAACTCGTTAATGTCAACAATCCCGTTACCACAATTAGCCACTTAATCGTTTGATTCATTGCTTTTTTCCTATACAAATTGATATTAAACAGTAGATCGCTCTCATTTTATGCTTTGCCTGCAATCATGAGAACAAAATTTACCATTTCTACGCATGTTTTTTGGATGGTTTGACCCGATTTTTCAAAGCACCATAAATATTGCTGCGTTGCTTCGCCGATAGGAGCAATAAGCCGACCATTATTGCTGAGTTGATCTAATAAAGCGTTAGAAATATTTTTGATGGCTGCTGTGATAAGGATACCATCAAACGGTGCAACCTCTGGTAATCCTTCATGCCCATCTTGATGTACAAGTCGTACTGTTGTTAAGCGTGCACGGCGCAGATTTTGTTTAGCAAGATGGAGCATTGTTGCAAGGCGCTCAATAGAATAGACTTCTGTTACACCTGAAGCCAAAAGTATAGCGCTTTGGTAACCACACCCTGTGCCAATTTCCAACACTTTACGTGGCATATTTGGCGTGAATAGCATTTCGGTCATACGAGCAACGGTATAAGGTTGCGAGATAGTTTGACCGTATCCAATAGGTAGTGATTTATCGTCATAAGCCATGGTAGCAAGAGCCTCATCAACAAAAAAATGTCGAGGTACCTGCGCCATGGCTTTGAGTACTTTAGGATGTTTGATGCCATGTTGTATCAACCGATCTATCATGCGTTGCTTGGTGCGATCAGATAGCATTCCAGAAGCTAGGGTTGACATGGTTTTAGTGTTCTGATAACCAGTGTTCAAGTGGCAAAACTTGATTGCGTGCTGTCAAGTCAACGGTAAGCGGGGTTATTGAAGCAAAACCCTGTTCACAAGCCCAAAAATCGGTGTCATGCCCCGCATCTTGTGCTTCTCCTGTTTCACCTACCCAATAAACAGGATGACCTCTTGGGCTTTGCATCGGCGTGACTGATTTGATTTGATGCCGACGTCCTAAGCGAGTCGCTTTTAATCCCTTCAGCTCAGTAAGCGGTATATCTGGTACGTTGATATTCAGTAACTGCACTATTTTAGGTGGGTGATCCAGTAAATATGTAACCAGTTTTTTAATGACTGTTTGAGCAGTTGCGAGGTGCTTACCTGATTTGCCTGCCATCGAAATGGCCACAGCAGGAATGCCAAACAAAAATCCCTCTACTGCAGCAGCGACAGTACCGGAATATAGGGTATCTTCCCCCATGTTCGTGCCGTGATTAATGCCTGAAAATACCATGTCTGGTTTATGTCTTAGTAACCCTGCCATGGCAAGGCGCACGCAGTCTGTTGGTGTGCCATTAACATAATAAAATAGGTTGTCTGCTTGATGCACAGTCAATGGTCGGTTGAGTGTTAAGGAATTGCTGGCACCACTTTGTTCTCTTTCGGGTGCAACAACAATAACCTTGCCAAAATAGGAGAGTGTACTGGCAAGTGCAATAATACCTGAGGCAAGATACCCATCATCGTTGCTGACTAGAAACTCCATCATCGGCACCATATAATTATGATAACGCAAAGTGTGACTAAACCGCCCATTTTACTATAGCCATGCTTTATACCGCTAACTTTGACTGCAGCGATCCAACTGTTGTTTATATACTGTGTACGGTTGAGGAAAAGATTGGCTTGCTCATCGGTCAGGGATAGCATAGAATCAACACTTCGTAATCTACTTAACTTTGTGGGAGTTATGCGTTTATGGTCGTGATTCGTCTGGCTCGCGGTGGGGCTAGAAGCCGCCCGTTTTACCATATTGTGGTGACTGATTCGCGTAGTCGGCGGGACGGTCGATTTATTGAGCGCATTGGTTTTTTCAATCCGATAGCAAAAGACAAGGAAGAATATATACGACTGTCCGAGGAGCGCTTTAATTACTGGGTAGGCGTTGGTGTTCGCGTATCGGACACCGTTCAGAAGCTTGTTGCTGTGCAATTGAAGGCTAAACAAGCAATGCCTGCTGAGCAAAAAGGCATTGTTGTTACCAAGCCAGCTAAAGAAAAATCTACAAAATCCCTTAAAGCACGTCAAGCAGAACAAATGGCTAAAGAAACTGTCACAACCCTATCTGATCAAACCGAAAAACCTGCAGAGCAAGTTGTTGAGCCTATATCTCAAGACACAACAGAGCCAGCTGACTTGGCATCACCTACCGCGGTTGTTATGGAAGACGAAGCTGTTGCAGTGCCGGATACCAATGAATCAACGGTGCCTACACAAAACGACGAAAAACAAGCAGATACTGATAAGGGTGAATAGGACGATTAACTTGGTTTTCATATCAGGCCATCTTCAAAGCGACTGTGTGTGGGTAGTTAATGCTTGATGAAAAAAATCTCGTCGTGATGGGTCACATCACGGGTGCTTTTGGTATCCAAGGTTGGATAAAAATTCATGCAGATACGATGGAGCCTCATTCGCTTTTTGCTTATCCTGTGTGGTATTTAGGTCAATTTAGTAGGAAGTGGCAGGCTTACCAGTTTGTTGTAGGCCAAGTGCATCATCATATGCCCATTGCACAGATTGAGACGATTACAAATCGCGAAGAGGCTCTGCAACTTCAGGGGTCATTGATTGCTATACCGCGTACCCAATTACCTAAAGCGGAGGATGAGGAATATTATTGGGTAGATTTAGTAGGTATGTCGGTACGTAATCAACATGGCGAGATGCTTGGCATTATTGAAAAGCTTGTCAGCAGTCCTGCACATGATATATTAGTTGTTCAGCAGGGCGCCTTTCAGCGATTAATCCCTTTTGTGTCGGCGATTGTAATGCAAGTAGACCAATCTTGTCGTTCGGTAACAGTTTTATGGGAAAAAGATTACTAGCAATTGAAGGATAGATTGTGCAAGTTGATGTTGTGACATTGTTTCCCAGCATGTTTAATGCGCTAACGGGTTTTGGTGTTGTGGGTCGTGCTTTGCAAAAATCAATTTGGCATTTTCGTACTTGGGATCCGCGTCATTTTGCGACCGATATACATCATCGTGTGGATGACAGACCCTATGGAGGTGGTGCGGGCATGGTGATGTTGGCAGAACCCTTATTTGCCGCAGTGTCTGCTGCTAAGGCACAGCATACGTTACAACATTACCCAACGCATGTTATTTATTTATCTCCGCAAGGCGCATTGCTTAATCAGAAAAAAGTAGCAGAATTGGCAACAAGACCTGCTTTAATTTTACTATGTGGACGCTATGAAGGCGTTGATGAGCGCTTAATTGAGCAAGTGGTTGATGAAGAGATTTCGATAGGTGACTATGTGCTATCTGGAGGCGAAGTACCTGCCATGATTCTTATGGAGGCGGTTTTGCGAATGTTACCAGGCGTATTACATGACAGGGCCTCGTGTGAACAGGACTCTTTTATGAACGGCTTACTTGACTATCCACACTATACGCGCCCCGAAGAATTTTTAGGTGTCAGGGTACCCGATGTTCTATCTTCTGGACATCATGGTAAAATCACACGTTGGCGATTGAAGCAAGCGTTAGGGCGGACTTGGCGCAGACGACCCGATTTATTGCGTGATCGAGCTTTAACGGCAGAAGAATTAGTGTTGTTGACGGAGTTTCAACAGGATAGTATGAATTTTAAAAATGGAGTGACTTGTGAACCTTATTGATCAGTTAGAACAAGAGGAAATAGACCGTCTGAATAAAAATATTCCGACCTTTGCACCGGGTGATATGGTGGCTGTACAAGTAAAAGTGGTGGAGGGCAATCGCGAGCGACTTCAAACATTTGAAGGGGTTGTGATTGCGAAACGTAATCGTGGACTCAATAGCGCTTTTACTGTGCGGAAAATTTCGGCAGGAGAAGGCGTAGAGCGTACCTTTCAGACCTATTCGCCGCTATTGGTTTCGATTAACGTCAAACGCCAAGGCGATGTTAGACGAGCTAAGCTTTATTATTTAAGGGGTCGCACGGGTAAATCAGCCCGTATTAAAGAAAAACTTGCAATCCGTAAAACAGTCGAAGTGGTTGGCGCAACAGAACCTATTCAGGAAACTGCTTCCTAATTTTGGGTTGTTCCCAAAAAAGTTTTGTGGGACATTTTCATGCCATGCAGATAGATGACAAGGCATTGATTGATCAGTTCTTGGATTGGCTGTGGTTCAATGAGCACGTCGCTGAACACACCTTGTTAGCTTATCGCAATGATTTGTATTGCCTTGTTCGCCTCCTTGAGGTTGTGCAAGTAACCCTCCGTACTGCCCAGCGCGATGAATTGGAGCAGGCTTTATTGAATACGATGCAGCGACAATCTACTGCGACTGCAGCAAGGCGGTTATCAGCGTGGCGACGTTTTTATCGCTATTTAGTGCAACAGCATAACCTGGAACATGATCCGAGCATAAAAATCATATCACCACGTAACAAGCAATCTTTACCAAAAGCTATTTCGGAACGAGATGTGGAGGCGCTACTTGCATCACCGGATACTTCAACGCCGATTGGATTGCGTAATCGTGCGTTATTTGAAATTATGTATGCAAGCGGTTTACGTGTTAGTGAATTAACAACACTGACGCTTACCCAGATAGATACTGTACAAGGATTAGTTGCCCCGATCGGTAAGGGTAACAAAGAGCGTCAAGTACCCATTGGGGAAGTAGCTTGCTATTGGTTACAGCGCTATTTAGCCGAAGCAAGGCCAGTTTTAATGCGACAGAAGCAATGTGATACGTTGATGGTGACACAAAGAGGAAAGGGATTAACGCGTCAGATGGTATGGCATTGGATTGTGCGTTACGCCAAGCAAGCTAATCTATTTCCAATCAGTCCACATGGTTTACGCCATGCTTTTGCAACGCATTTGGTTAATCATGGTGCTGACTTGCGGATTGTACAGCTTTTATTGGGCCATGCTGATATTTCAACAACGCAAATTTATACTTATGTTGCCAAAGAGCGCTTAAAACAGCTTCATGCCCAGCACCATCCAAGAGGTTAACTAATGCGTTTACCCATTGCTTTAGCAAGGTATGGATATAGGATAGGAGAATTGCGATGCGTCTTGTTGGGCGATTGGTAACATTAATATTACTGCTCTTACTTGTGATTGTGGCTGCAAAAAATAGCCAGATGACAACATTAGAATTACTTTTTGGCTATGCTGTTGCTTTGCCATTAATTGTGCTGATCGTTAGTTTTTTTGTAGTAGGCGTCGTTTGTGGTTTATTAATGGCAACGCGTTATCTATTCACCCTACGACATCAAGCAAATCATCCTATAAAGGCTGCTACAAATGATCCGGCGCACAATACTGCTGTACCCCATTCTGTCTATACAGAGGATTTGTCAGATAAGTAGCGATGTGATTGCAATAACCAAATACCTATACCAATCATTGGCAGTGATAACCATTGACCCATGGAAAGCCCGAACCACAACAACGGCATAAAACTATCTGGTTCGCGCACGTATTCAATAACATAACGAAAAGCACCATAACACAATAAAAACATCCCTGATACCTGTCCTATTTTCCGAGAGCTTTGAGAGTAATAGTGTAATACGATGAAAAGCATAATACCTTCCAAGGCACACTCATAAAGTTGGGTGGGATGGCGTGGTAAAGCATGATGAAGGGATAAAAAATATAGCCATTCAGGATGCTGGATAGCGTATAAATTATCAGCCGTACTAGCGTGCGGAAAAAGCATTGACCATGGGGTTTCAGGTGAGGTTACTTTACCCCACAGTTCGCCATTAATAAAATTCCCAATGCGTCCCGCAGCAAGACCAGGTGGAACCAATGGTGCTGTAAAGTCAGCAATTTGCCAAAATCCATAGTGCGTCCGATAAGCCAATAAACCAATTGCAAGCAATACACCTAACAATCCGCCATGAAAAGACATACCACCTTCCCAAAATGCAATGATTTTTAGGGGGTGATGAAGATAAAATAGCGGTTTGTAAAATATTATATAACCGAGTCTACCGCCCAATATAACGCCCAACATGCCATAGAGTAAGAGGCGGTCTACCAGAGCTTCATCCCACTTTATCATGCTTGCTTGTTTTTTTCCGAGCCATATAAATATTAAAAAAGCAAGAAGGTAGGTTAACCCGTACCAGTGCACAGCAAGTGGCCCGACTTGCATAACAATGGGATCAAAATTAGGGTGAACAATCATCAAAATACCAAATTAAGCGTTGATGTTCTACGGAGCAATACAAAACGAATCACGATAAAAAACAACCTATTTTAATCGTATTTTATTTGCTCTAGTTATTTTTAAGCCATGCTATGCTTTTTCATAAGCGTGTTATGTATTACAATATTCCATAATTGATTTAATTTATTTAATTGATTTTAAATTTGTGGGTGGTGCCGTGTTTGACCCGTTAATGACCATTGCAACTTTTGATGAAGCGCTTTTTTCAGCCATGTCGGCTGAATTAAAGCGGCAAGAAGAATGTGTAGAACTGATTGCTTCGGAAAATTATGTGAGCCCTGCAGTTTTGGAGGCACAGGGTTCTGTTTTGACCAATAAGTATGCGGAAGGTTATCCGGATAAACGCTATTACGGTGGCTGTGTGTTTGTGGATCAAGTAGAAAAATTGGCTATTGAGCGTTGTAAAGCTTTGTTTGGGGCGGAATATGTCAATGTACAACCGCATTCTGGTAGTCAGGCCAATCAAGCCGTATTTATGGCTACACTCAAACCGGGTGATGTGATCCTCGGTATGGGTTTGGCGCATGGCGGACATTTGACGCATGGCGCTTCAGTTAATATTTCTGGTCGGCTTTATCAAGCGTTGACCTATGGATTAAATGCTCAAGAGGAACTAGATTACGAGGAAGTGGCCTATTTGGCTAAGCAGCATCAACCTAAATTGATTATTGCTGGTGCCTCAGCATATAGTTTAGCAATTGATTGGCAGCGTTTTCGTCAGATCGCAGATAGTGTGGGCGCTTATTTATTTGTGGACATGGCGCACTATGCAGGCTTAATCGCAGCGGGCGAATATCCTAACCCTATTCCTTATGCTGATTTTGTAACTACCACAACGCATAAAACCCTACGCGGACCGCGTGGCGGGATTGTCATGGCTAAAGCTGAACATGCCTCAGCGATCAATTCAGCAGTTTTTCCATGCCTGCAAGGAGGCCCCTTAATGCATGTGATTGCTGCCAAAGCTGCTGCTTTAAAAGAAGCACTGGAGCCGAGTTTTAAAATCTATGCTAAGCAGATTAAAAAAAATGCACAGATCATGGCTGAAGTTTTAGCGAAGCGGGGCTTACGTATTGTATCGGGTCGCACCGAGTCGCATGTACTCTTGATTGATTTAAGACCTAAACATACAACGGGTAAAGCTATTGAGCATGCATTAGAGCGTGCTCACATTACTGTGAATAAAAATGCAATACCGAATGACCCCGAAAAATTCACGATTACTTCTGGTATTCGTATTGGGACGCCTGCCATGACAACGAGAGGATTTAAAGAGGCTGAAACCTATCAGCTAGCTAACCTTTTGGCAGATGTGACTGACGCGCCGGACGATGAAACGGTATTGAACAGGGTACGCCAAGAAGTACTTGCCCTATGTCAGCGTTTTCCTGTATACACCGCTTAAATTATAAGGCATGTAGGATTGCTTCCACCATTTTTTTAGCATCGCCAAAAATCATGTGTGCGTTATCTTTGAAAAAGAGTGGGTTGGGAACGCCTGCATAGCCTGTATTCATCGACCGCTTATTGATGACCACATCTTTAGCTTTCCACACTTGTAAAACGGGCATGCCCGCAATAGGGCTATTGGGATCTTCTTCTGCGCTCGGGTTAACGGTATCATTGGCTCCTAACACGAGCACCACATCCGTTTCCGGAAAATCCTGATTAATCTCATCCATTTCCAAAACAATATCATAAGGTACTTTGGCTTCAGCCAACAGCACATTCATATGACCTGGTAAGCGTCCCGCAACAGGATGGATAGCAAAACGCACCTGAACACCCATTTCAGCCAGTTTTCTTGCGATATCTGCAACAGGGTACTGTGCTTGCGCAACGGCCATTCCATAACCTGGTGCAATGATAACGGAGCGAGCGTTTTTGAGTAGTTCGGCAACCTGCCCAGCTTGTACTTCGCGGTATTCGCCCATTGCTTCAACGGCAACGGCAACACCTGCTGTGCCAAATCCGCCAGCAATGACACCAATAAATGAACGATTCATGGCTTTACACATAATGTAGGACAAGATTGCGCCAGATGAGCCTACTAACGCACCCGTAATAATGAGTAAATCATTAGCAAGCATAAAACCTGCTGCTGCTGCTGCCCATCCTGAATAGGAATTAAGCATCGACACGACAACTGGCATATCAGCGCCACCAATAGAAGCAATAAGATGCCAACCAAATAGCATAGCAATAGCGGTCATGATACCTAATACTACCCAAGACATACATCCTTGAGCCTGCATGACAAAATACAACATCAAAATTATGGAGCATATGATAGCGATCAAGTTGAGTACATGCTTATGGGGTAAGCGCAGTGGGTTTGATGAGAGTAAGCCATGTAATTTACCAAACGCAACCAAAGAACCTGAAAAGGTAACTGCACCAATAAATATTCCTAAATAGATTTCAGTAAGATAAATAGTATGTTCTGCGCCAACCAAATGATGAGGCGTTAAAAGACTATTAAAACCGACCAATACTGCCGCTAAGCCGACAAAACTATGTAACATGGCAACGAGTTCTGGCATTTGTGTCATCTCGACCTTACGAGCAAAGTAAAGACCGATAACAGCGCCGCATAGCATCGCAAAGGCCACAATGAGTGCTGTTTTGATGCCATATTGTGCAAGCGTCGCAAAAACAGCAATAGTCATACCGACCATACCGTAAAGATTGCCACGTTTTGCGGTTTCATGCTGAGACAGACCCGCTAAACTTAAGATAAATAAAACCGCAGAAGCAATATAAGCTGCTTGGATTAAACCTGATGGAAAAGTTATTGTTGGCATGGTCATTATCTTTTTTGGAACATATTTAACATACGTTGTGTGACAGCAAAACCACCAAAAATATTAACGCTAGCAATCACAATAGCAATGCCTGCTAATAGTACAGTCAGCAGGTTAGGGTTGGTAATTTGCAGTAATGCACCAACGACAATAATGCCTGATATCGCATTTGTTACAGACATAAGTGGTGTATGGAGTGCATGGGTAACATTCCAAATCACGTAATAACCAACGATGCATGCTAGAACGAACACTGTCAAATGCGACAAAAATGAATTGGGTGCACTGTATGCAACCCAGGTCGTTGCGAATAGTGCCAAAATGGACAAAAGTTGCTTTTTAAATTTATTGAGTCGTGCTGGCTTAGCAGTTGGAGCAGAGCTAACCAACGGTGCAGATGCTGTTTTGGCAACAGAAACTTTAATAGGAGGTGGAGGCCAAGTCATCTGGCCTTCCTTAACAACGGTTGCTTGCCGGGTAATGCTATCTTCAAAATCCAGTACCAATTGGCCATTTTTATTAGGGCATAGCAACTTAAGTAAGTTGACTTGATTAGTGCCGTATAACTGGGAAGATTGTGTCGGTAAGCGACTCGGTAGATCAGTATAACCAATGACCTTAACTTGGTTTGCGGTATGAACGATTTGGTCAGCAACGGTCAAAGCACAGTTACCGCCCGTCGCGGCGGCAAGATCAACGATGATACTGCCCGGTTTCATACTGGCTACCATAGTTTCTGTAATGAGACGAGGCGCAGGTTTACCTGGAATCAGTGCGGTGGTGATAATGATATCAGTCGCTTTGGCTTCAGTCGCAAATAAGGCCATTTCAGCTTCAATAAAGGCAGCGGACATTTCTTTGGCATAGCCATCACCACTTCCTGAGGTTTCTTCTAATGCCAATTCTAGAAATGTTGCACCCATACTTTGGATCTGCTCTTTGACTTCCGGTCTCGTGTCAAAGGCTCGGACGATAGCACCCAAAGCACTTGCCGTACCGATAGCAGCAAGTCCTGCAACACCAGCGCCAATGACAAGTACCTTGGCTGGTGGGATCTTGCCTGCTGCAGTAATTTGACCTGTAAAAAAGCGCCCAAATTCATGAGCAGCTTCAATAACAGCACGATACCCAGCGATATTAGCCATTGAGCTTAAAGCATCCATAGATTGAGCACGTGAAATGCGTGGGATAGCATCCATAGCCAATGCAGTGATATGTTTAGCTGCCAATTGTTGCAGTAGCTCCGATTGCTGTGCTGGCCAAATAAAACTAATTAAAGTAGCGCCTGATTGCATCTGAGCGATTTCAGTTGCAATAGGTGGGTTGATTTTAAGGATAAGTGGTGCTTGCCAAACAACTTGCGTTGCAACAATTTTTGCGCCCGCTGCGATAAAAGCAGTATCATCAAAATTGGCCAATTGCCCGGCATGCTCTTCAACTATGACCTCAAATCCAAGTGCAATCAGTTGCTCAACAGTTTTGGGGGTTGCTGCAACCCGTGTCATGCCCAAGGCTTGCTCTTTTGGAATTCCAATTTGCATGCTCAACCCTTCATGTATCGGTTTTGACGGACGAATAAGGCAACTTGTATCAGGTTCCTGCATAACTTGGTAATTGTATCGTAATTTTCTGGATGCTTCTTAAGTTCTTATGATATTTTGATGCATCATACATTACAGAGAATGGCAGTTAGTTGAAATCATTAGCAAAATTTTTAGGGTTAGGCTCTTGAAATATAGAAAACTTGACCCTACTTTCAGTACTACATGAAAAGATGGCAACAGCGTTCAAGCGGTGTTGTCGCACAGCGGTGATACATGCTAATTTGGGCTATTTTTTATACTTTTGGAGAAGTCAATGAAGTCAATGACCATTCGTCCTTTACATGATCGTGTGGTGATCAAGCGTTTGGAAGCGGAAGAAAAAACTGCTTCAGGTATTGTTTTGCCGGGCTCTGCTGCAGAAAAACCAGATATGGGTGAAGTGGTTGCAGTGGGCAAAGGGAAGGTTCTTGAAACTGGGGAATGTCGTGCTTTAGAGCTTAAAGTGGGCGATAAGGTGATTTTTGGCAAATATTCTGGACAGACTGTCAAAATTGATGGCGAGGAACTTTTAGTGATGCGCGAAGAAGATGTCATGGGAGTTGTCAGCTAGGTTGCGTTTGTTGGCATTTTGCGATGGCAATATCTAAATAGATTGATTAACACATTTCGGAGTAAGTGAATTATGGCAGCTAAAGACGTACGTTTTGGTGATTCTGCTCGCCAAAAGATGACACATGGCTTGAATATTTTGGCCGATGCGGTCAAAGTAACTTTGGGTCCTAAGGGTCGTAATGTAGTGCTGGATCGTTCATTTGGCGCACCAACTGTTACCAAAGATGGGGTGACGGTAGCCAAAGAAATTGAGTTGAAAGACAAATTCGAAAATATGGGCGCCCAAATGCTTAAAGAAGTGGCATCCAAAACTTCAGATGTTGCAGGAGATGGGACAACAACCGCGACTGTATTGGCACAGTCTCTTGTTAAAGAGGGAATGAAATATGTTGCCGCTGGTATGAACCCGATGGATTTAAAGCGTGGTATTGACAAGGCGGTAACTGCTTTGGTGGCAGAGCTACAAAAAATTGCTAAGCCTTGTACAACCTCCAAAGAAATTGCACAGGTGGGATCCATTTCTGCTAATGCGGACGCAGATGTTGGGCAGATTATTGCCGATGCGATGGATAAAGTAGGTAAGGAAGGTGTGATTACTGTAGAAGATGGCAAATCATTAGTGAATGAACTGGATGTGGTTGAAGGTATGCAATTCGATCGCGGTTACTTGAGCCCCTACTTCATTAACAATGTTGAAAAACAAATTGCTGTATTGGACGATCCTTTCGTACTACTTTATGATAAAAAAATCTCCAATATCCGTGATTTATTGCCTGTATTAGAACAAGTGGCTAAAGCTGGTCGTCCGTTGCTCATTGTTGCTGAGGATGTGGAAGGCGAGGCATTAGCAACACTTGTTGTGAACAATATTCGCGGTATTTTGAAAGCTGTTGCGGTTAAAGCGCCAGGTTTTGGCGATCGACGCAAAGCTATGTTGCAAGATATTGCGATCTTAACAGGTGGCCAAGTTATTGCTGAGGAAGTTGGATTGACGCTAGAAAAAGCAACATTGGATATGCTGGGTAGCGCCAAGCGTGTTGAAATTGCCAAAGAAAATACAACCATTATTGATGGTTCTGGTAAATCGAAAGAAATTCAAGCACGCGTTGCTGAAATTCGTCAGCAAATTGAAACTTCAACCTCTGACTACGATCGCGAAAAATTGCAAGAACGTGTTGCAAAATTAGCGGGTGGGGTTGCCGTGATTAAAGTCGGTGCGGCTACTGAAGTAGAAATGAAAGAGAAAAAAGCGCGTGTGGACGATGCACTTCACGCAACCCGTGCAGCGGTTGAAGAGGGTATTGTGGCTGGTGGTGGTGTTGCTTTGCTGCGTGCCCGCGCTGCCTTATCTAATTTTAAAACGAGTAATGCGGATCAAGAAGCAGGCGTGAAAATTCTGTTGCGTGCTTTGGAAGAGCCGCTCAGACAAATTGTGGCCAATGCTGGGGAAGAGCCTTCAGTTGTAGTGAATAAAGTGCTCGCTGGCAATGGTAACTTTGGCTTTAATGCCGCTACAGGTGAGTATGGCGACATGATTACTATGGGTGTTTTAGATCCTGCTAAAGTGACGCGTTCTGCTTTACAGCATGCTGCATCTATTGCCAGTTTGATGCTCACTACAGATTGCATGGTTGCCGAGTTGGCTGAGGAAAAACCTGCTGCTGGTGGTGGTATGCCTGATATGGGTGGTATGGGTGGCGGTATGGGTGGCATGATGTAATACCCGCTACCATTGTTTTGACAAAGCCCGCCTTATTTAGGCGGGCTTTTAGTTGTTCGATAAAAAATATATATACTTATTTTTGAGTAGTCATCTTGGCGGTTTTACGGCATAATATACACCCTATTTTTGTCTATTTACCATACTTTTTAGTAAACAAGATTGCCATGTTACGTTCTAGCACAGGCGTTGTAATTTTTTTAGCTGTCCTACTTTTAGCCGGTTGTGCCATGTACACGCCACGTAGCCAAACAGGTGAAACCATGAAGCCTGAGTGGGTGAATATGGGTGTCTCAACAGATGGTTTAGTGCTACATGAATTGGATAAAGCTTCCATTGTCCATTCTGGTGATTTAGTCGATTTTATGGATCGCAAAACAATTTTAGATAGTAAAAATCCGCGTCGTATTACTTATCAATATATTAATTGGCAGATGCATTGCGCTAAAAAAACACTCCGCATCAAAGCAGTTAGACTCTATGATGGCCAGCAACAGCTGATCAAGGAAAAGTTGCATGATCTTGATGCAGCGCAAGAAGTACCGATTGTGTCTGGCTCAGTGGGCGATAAACAGTACCGCATCGTATGCGCTCCGCTTTTTTAAAAGTAACGCTTTAGAAATACCTATCGGTAAAGTTGCCTAGCTTCTTCAATGAAAGCTATAACCAAGCTGTTTGCGATTCGGTCAAAGATTGGGGCGAACAACATATGCCAAAGTGGAGATGAGAACTCATAAGCTAAATCAAAGGTGATACGACACCCTGCTTTTGTACGGTTAAAACGCCATGCGCCCTCCAAATGACGAAAGGGACCTTCTACAAGTGTCATGGTAATTGATTGATTTGGCTGCAACCTATTACGCGTAGTAAAAGGATGACTAATGCCATGATAGGCTATCCATAACGTGGCATGTACCTCTTGGTCAGAAATAGTTTGAATACTTGCTTGTTGGCACCATTTTAAAAAAGCTGGATAGCGCTGTACTTGGCTTATTAAAGTATACATTTGGCGTGCTGTATAAGTGACAACCAGATGTTTGTGAATTTTGTGCATGGTAGCTAAGCTCTGTTAGAATGGCATCTTATCTATATATTTTATGTCATAACATGCCATCCTATGAGCATTGTTCAGAATCGTAAAGCGTTTCATGATTATTTTATTGAGTCGCAGTTTGAAGCTGGTCTTGTTTTAGCTGGTTGGGAAACCAAAGCGATTCGTGCACACCGCGCCCAACTTAAAGAAGCCTATATTCGCTATAAAAACGGGGCATTTTGGCTCATCGGCGCTCATATTACCGCCTTATCTTCTGCATCCACCCATATCGTGCCTGATCCTGTACGCCCAAGAAAACTTCTGTTGAATCAGGCTGAGATCAATAAGTTGATTGGTAAGGTTGAAAGAGCAGGTTATACCCTTGTTCCACTGAATTTTCATTATAAAAAAGGTTGGATCAAAGTGGATATTGCCTTAGCAAAGGGCAAAAAACAGTATGACAAGCGACAAAGCGACAAAACACGCGAATGGCAGCGTGATAAGCAACGCGTTTTAAGACAAGAAAGGTAGACTACTTATCAAATCGGATTGAGTTGTTGGCTATGCTGAACAAGAAGAGAAGTCTGTTGAGATAGCCAATCTCCCAACGCACGAATGCCATAGCATTCCGTAGCATGATGCCCAGCTGCAACAAATAACACGCCGCTTTCTTGGGCTAAGTGGTAATTAGGTTCTGATACTTCACCCGTCACAAAAGCGTCTACTCCAAGAGCAATGGCTTCACTAAAGTCATATTGTGCAGCACCCGTACACCAAGCAATATGTTGAATTGTACGAGCAAGATTGCCCAATACTGTTGGTGCTCGGTTTAAGGTTTGGCCAATTGTGTTGACAAAGTCTGTAGCTTGCACAGGTTGTGTTGAGCCATGCCATAAGAGTTGTTGTTCGCCGAATTGGCCTTTGACTTGCCAGCCTAGTTTTTTAGCAAGCATGGCGTTGTTGCCAAGTTCTAGATGGGCATCAAGTGGTAAGTGATAAGCAATTAGATTGATTTGATTTGCCAGCAGCATTTGAATGCGCTGCTTTTTAACACCCGTAATAACCGGAGATTCGCTTTTCCAAAAATAGCCATGATGAACAAGAAGCGTATTGGCTTGTATTTTGATCGCTTCCTCTATTACGGCTTGGCTTGCTGTCACGGCAGTTAAGAGTTGATTGACAGTTGAGGTTCCTTCAATTTGTAAGCCATTCGGTGCAGAGTCTTGAAATTGCCAAGGTGTCAATTTGTTGTTTAGTAGCGCAATAAGTTTTCGGCGTTGCATATTATTATCCGTTGTGACTGTGAATACATTATCCCAAGTAGTGTATCAGGTTGTTAGCGATCTAAAAATCTACAGTAACTTTTCAATATATATCTCAATTTTCCATGGCAGAAAAAAATAAAACATTACAAATCATTTGTAGGGCTTTTATCAATTGTAATCAAGCCAAACAATATTTATATAAGTTTAATAAGATTAAGAAGAAAAATTGCTATTGGCTCTTAAGCGAACGTGAATGGTGGTTCAATGGCGGTAAACGCAAAAACCTTTTAGCCCAGCTTAAATATGGGTATAAATCCTGTTATCATTGAGTCTTAGTTAATTTATCACTTCTTTTATTAGGTGCCCTGAGTTTACCGTAAACCAGTTTTTTTTCAAAAAAGCAAGCTTTGCGCCATTATTTTCTGAGTAATGGATGACAATTTTAATATTTGACGTTGATTTTGCATTTTTTTCTAACGTGTTTAATAGTAGTCGACCAGCCGATTCCCAATATGAATCAAAAAACATAAAAAAACTATCCTCTTCCACAAGTAAGATTTTCTCAGATTTTTTTCGGTTCTCAATTACGTGACTAAAAATATAGCCAATTAATCCTTTGTTATAGGTGGCAATATATGAAAATGTTTGATCGGAATTAGCGTTTTCTCGAAGTTGTAGACAGAGCTCGCACGGTTCATTGTTGTGCGCACTTTTTATCTCAGTTTCTAAAAAATGATTATCGCATTCTTTTTGTGTTGCTGGATGGATCACAATATCTTTTGAGTTCAATATTGGTTCTTTTATAATTTTTCTCCTTAAAAATTCAGATACTGGTTCATTATTTTTTGTTTCTTTATGAAAAATTCTAAAATGGCGTGGCTTCAAACTGAGATCTGATGTGTATATGTTGCGTATTACCAAAAGATTTTTGTAAAATTTTTCGTTGATTTTTGTCAGTAATTGTGCACCTTCTTCCCATCTGGAGCGCCCAGTATATAGAATAGCTTTAAGTCTTAGACCTACTTTTTTAGTTGGGTAAATGCCTGGTTTATCGAATATTCGATATTCTTTTTCATAGCCCCACCATGGAGATTTATAAAGAAATTCTCCCATATCCATCCCTGGCCATAGACTGTAATAAAATTCGCCATCTAGCCAGCGAACTAAACGGTTAGGTTCACGGCCTTTTAGTTGTGGAAAGTTTGCGTAATCTATTGGTAACGCTTGGCTCGGTTTTTTGCGGTATTGATAAATGAGTGCCAAGCCAGCTGAATTTTTGGCATAATGTGCGAACATAAGTTGTGCTGCATCATCTTCAAATACAGACATGTTTGACATACAGAAAATACCAACAGAGGTATATGCTGTTGCTTCTTCATATAATGTTATGAGTTCATTGCGAATATATTTGAGTTCGTTTTCTGGCCAAGGTAAATATTTTTGATACAAATTTCTCAGTAGTTTTAGGACTTGTTTATTTCTTTTTTGTAGAAGCCTTGATAAAGATCCACCAGATTCTAGAAAGTTTTCAATAATATTTTTACATCCTGGTGTTCTTGTTTCCATTGCCAATTGGAGTAAATTTTGATTGAAAGATGGAACATGTGATTTTTTCTTTATTTTTGCCATAAGTTTTTTAGTTTGTTTATCTTGGTCGCACTGTTCCGCGCGGTAAGGGGTGCTTAGATATCGATATTCATTGAGATCGTTAAACTCGAATACTGTAGAAAATTTGACCGTTTTATTGACTAAATGCGTGATAGTTCGCTCGTTGTATGGAACAAACTTAACAAAATAGCGATTCATTGATTGGCACCATAAAATAACTTAACAGAACTTTGTAAGTGTGTATCAAAAGCATATAAAGTGATATGTTTAGGATACATAAGGCATTCTGTATTTTGATCATTTTTTAGCAATTCCATCAATTTACATATACCTATGAGCCTTTCCTTACCAATTCATCAATCAATATGGCAAATTGACCCGATCCCTTTGAATAAATAAGTGCTATCCGGCGCGTGATTGTGCTTGTTTACAATATCATTGATTCTAATTGATTCTATGATAAATTTTGCAGGCTTGTTTAAAGATCGGCTTTATTAATTGATCATTATGTATTTTTGGCAGTTTTTGGTGAACATATTGTTTTGTATATTTGCCAAGTTCCATATATGGCATTCATCTTATCTGTCTTCCAATATGATGCATTCTTAATAGCGCTTAGCTGATTTTTTGACGTTTAAAAGCGCACGCAGGCTTATTTCAGTAGCGTCACACCAAATTGCACGCATTTTATGTTAATAAAATGCATAAAAATTAACATATAATATATTCATGTTAATTCAGTTAACATGAAAATCATAGAAACGATATACACTACTAGATGTTTTATTGGCAGTGTGTTCCGAAAAATCTTTAGAAGTTAAGTCGCTGACGTTTTGGTCACTGCATACGTTGTCTCTGGGCTCTAGTTCTATTGTGCATCTTGATGAGATAAATCGTTATTAAAAAAAGGATCTTGTATGCAATGTAGAATTGGTCTAGTTTCTATTTCAGATCGGGCAAGCCAAGCAATCTATGAAGACCAAGGTATTCCAGCGTTGCAAGCATGGCTCCAAGAAGCTCTAGTGAGCCCATTTGAGTGTATCACTAAGCTGATCCCGGATGAACAAATTCAGATTGTAAATACCCTTACCGCTCTTGTTGATGACGCAGGATGCCATCTTGTTTTGACAACAGGCGGGACGGGTCCTGCGCCTCGCGATGTCACGCCTGAAGCTACTTTGGCAATTGCAGACAAAGTTCTGCCAGGTTTTGGTGAGCAAATGCGCCAAGTGAGTTTACATTTTGTGCCAACCGCTATTTTATCGCGCCAAGTTGGCGTGATTCGTAAAACATCACTCATTTTAAATCTGCCAGGTCAACCCAAAGCTATTTGTCAAACGCTAGAAGGGGTAAGAGGAGTAGATAACACGATCAAAATCCCAGGCATATTTGCTGCGGTGCCTTATTGTTTAGATTTAATGGGCGGACCCTTTTTAGAGACTAACCCCAATATCGTCCAAGCATTCAGACCTAAGCGATAGTTGGTTTATGTAAAATGCTCTGTGTGTTTTTATGATGGCGCAATTTCAGATTCCAATAAAAAGGCTTTTCTTTTTAACCCTGCTGCAAATCCTGTAAGTGAGCCATCTGAGCCAATGATGCGGTGACAAGGCAACATCATCACAAGAGGATTTTTAGCAACGCTTTGTGCGACGGCTCGTACTGCTTTGGGTTTACCAATCATTTGAGCAAGTTTGGCATAAGAGATCGTTTGACCAAACGGAACTCGGCTTAAGGCTTGCCAAACCTCTTTTTGAAAGGCTGTGCCGAGCAATTGGTAAGGAACATCAAAATACTGGAGCTCCTTGTTAAAAAATTCGATGATTTGCTGTTTAGTTCTGGTTAAGATGGCTTGTGTTCGGGTATTTGTTTGTTTAGACAGTGCGATGTTACCATCTAGCTGATCACTAAAATATAGCCCAACTAATGCTTGGTCATTAGCAAAAGCGGTCATGCTACCCAGTGGCGTAGAAAATACACAAGAATCAGTAGCAGTCGTAACCATTTTTATCAAATACCATGGTTATCAAAATAAGGACGTATTTATGTTACCCATCAAAATTTTTCCCTAGGGCAAGAGCCAAGGTTGTCTTGTCATTTTTCAGGCAATGGATGGCAAGTTATGCACAAAAAGCGATTGGGGTTTTGATAAAAATTTTCTGCTCTTTTTCTATCGTGTCGTTCTAAATTATTGCAAGATACGCTGCACAAAACAACCACCCACCCCCTACCACCCCCATCTTAATCCCACTTCTCCTTTAACATCAACGTCTGTCTTCAAAAAGGTTTCATGCAAGCTAGCACTTAGGCTAAGAGCTTCTTGAAGCTGATAGTTTAATTGACTTTGTAGATTGGGAGTATATTGAATCAATTACTGTGGTGTTGGTAATAACAGATCAAGCTTCTAAATGTGACCTATATTAATAAAATAGGATGTGGGTTGTTTATTTTTAATGCCTTATCGATAGTGAGTTATTTTAAGTCTTTCGTGTATGCAAGAAATGATTCATTAAATAATCTATCACTCAAAAGTGAAGAAACGTTTTTTATTTTCACCATGCATCGAAAGCTATTGAGCATAATAAAGACCAAAGGCCGCTTTGTGGAGCGGCCTTTGGTCAAGGATATCCTCTAATACCAATAAGTCAAATTAAGTGCAGCTGTTTTTTGATTAAACCATTTGTCAGTTTCAGGCGTCGCGTCGTCGTGCAACCAATTAAGTTGGCCGTAGGCTAAATTGACAATGATATGGTCTGTTACAAAATAGTCCATACCTACAACACCTTGTACATATCCTGGCAAATTAAATTTCGAAGCAGAATCGCTTTCAGATTCATAGGTATTTTTTGTGCTTTTCCCCAATACAATGCTAATTTTGGGCACGAACTTTCCAACCGTGTAGCTGACGCTGGTTGCTATTTCATGCATTGGAAAAGCAAAATAACGCATCCCTCGATCTGGAAGAGCATAGTTTGTTGCAGAACCAATTTCTGGTCCAGTCAACGCCTCTTGCTGGTTTTTTGGCATCGCATACAATGTGTCACCCCAGCCTGCATTATTCAATAAATATTGATAGCCTGCCGAAATAAACCAGTTGTTTTTGTTATAGCCTCCTTCAAAACGATGCAAATAAGCATGGTTTTTTTGCTCTGCTTCACTTTGTCTTTTATCCAGCAAGCCGTCATGGCGTATCAGTCCCGTATATTTTGCAAAGTAACCATCTTTTTGTTGTTGGACAGTACCGCCGTATATTTTGACTGATTCAACGGATGGTGCAACAGGCAAATTAGGAATCCGCTCATATATGCCGTTTACACGTTTGCCAATACCACGGATCAAGTGAAACGATAGACCATCCCAATTGGGCGATTCATAAAGAATAGCGTTTGCAACAGGGAAAAATGTGCGCCGATAAAGGGTTAGACCCGCCACCCCACCTGTTGACCAAAAGTCGGGTGTTAAGCCAAGCGAATTAGTCGATAGGTTGCCAAATTTTAAGTTACCCATAGATGAACCTAAGCCAATGTACAAGGATTTAGCGCCAAATTGCCCGATAATCCCGTTGCCGTACCCATCATCAAAACGTTTTGCGAGTGGCTGCGTATTTTTAGTTAATTCAAAATACCCACCATACAACAACTTAAAGCTTGGGCTTATTGCTGTAGCAGGTGCATTTCCATCAAAACCTATTCCAAGGCTATAGTTGTAATCCAAAAGCCCTTTCGGCTTTTGGTCAGCACCGCTGCTTAATGTAGATTCAGTGTCTAGATCATATAAGCTACCAAAATTGATGCTCAAATAAGGATAAAAAACAGCCTTATTTGTATCAATTGTTTCGGCAATAGCGAGCTGAAAAATCCCTAATGCTGAGTATAGTACCATCGCCATGGACAATTTTTTAACAGACAACATAAATGAGTCTCCCATTTTACTTCCAAAAAAAACGCCTATCAAAGCATAGCGCATTATACTATATATAGTATGAAATTAAATTTCATTTACTAAATAATGTGAATATTAGAAACTATATATGAACATCATTATAAATTAATTATTTTAAAACAAAGCATGCAGGATCAGATAATGGTCTAAATATAACAGGTTCCGTACCCATCATAGATATTTTATTTGAGAGCACTTGAACCTGTGTGTAGGTTATAATAAATAAAACAGTAGGAAACACACCATTTTGAGCCTAAACGCAACTTATACTAAGATATATTTATGTCGCTCTTTACACACTTGGATGCACAAGGCAAAGCTCAGATGGTCGATGTTTCAGATAAAACCGCAACCATCCGGATAGCAAGGGCACAGGGGTATATTCATCTGCAGCCAGAAACGCTTGAACAACTTGAGCAGCATAAGCACAAAAAAGGAGATGTGTTGGGTGTAGCAAGAGTAGCGGCGATTATGTCGAGCAAGCGTTGCGCAGAATTAATTCCTTTGTGCCATCCGATTAGCCTTACAACTATCTTAGTTGGTTTTGAATTCTTGTTTTCACCAAGCGCCATAAAAATACAAGTTACAGCGAAAGCACATGCGACAACAGGTGTTGAGATGGAAGCCCTAACAGCAGTCTGCGTTGGTCTTTTAACGCTATATGATATGTGTAAGGCAGCTGACCGCGGTATGTATATTGATGGTGTTCGCCTACTAGAAAAATCTGGTGGTCGTTCCGGGCATTGGAAAGCGAGCAATGTTAAGTAAAAAAATAAAACAGATCCAGTTCATGTTGTTCGTCATGTGTTTAAGCTAAGCGCTTAGCATGCTTCGTTTTTATCAATCCAATGCTATTGAGGATTTGGCGGCGTTTTATGCGCAATTTATCAAAACAGTACCATTGCGCGATCCTTTTATTACTGAAACCATCATTGTTCCTTCCTCTGCCATGGGGCATTACCTTAGTCAAGAGTTGGTAAAGCATAACGGCATTGCTGCTAATTTGGATATGATGTTACCCATGTCATGGGTGCAACAGCTGATCACTGAGGCGGCAAATGATAAAAAAATGGGTTATGCCTTCACACATGAGGCGCTAACATGGCGACTATTTGGATTACTGCCGAGCATTACACATATTCCTGCTTTTATAGCTTGGCAGGTTCAGAAACAAGCTAGTCCTGCCTCACGTTTTTATCTTGCTCAGCAGCTTGCTACCTTATTTGATCAATATTTGATATACCGCCTTGATTGGTTGCTTGCTTGGGAAAATAACCAAACGTTAGGTTTAGGGGATGATGAAAAATGGCAAGCGGTGCTTTGGCAAGCACTGACAAAGTCTGTTCCCAAACCACACCATATAGCACACTATGTCAACATGCTTGATCAAATCCATTGCAGTGTCTTGCCTGAGCGCATTACCCTGTTTGGCTTAATGCATTTAGCGCCTGCCTATTTAGATCTACTTAAACGACTGGCTGATTTTATTGAGATTTATGGTTTTGTCCTCAATCCCTGCTGTGAGTATTGGGCAAAAACTGAATCAACTCTTTTTTTATCAGACAGCACAACTACCCGGGAAGCAATAGGCGACCTGTTACTCAATCAGTTGGGGCATAAAGGTAGCATTTTTTTGCATGCACTGGCTTTGGACGATCAATGGCATTTAAAATCATTTTTTCGGCCGCCTGCTGCCAGCACTTTGCTCGGTAAACTCCAAAAAAGTATTTTGATGCCTAATGCGCTACTTGATGAGGAAGATGAGGAAATAGAGGATGTCCAGGCAGTAAGGAATGATGCGTCCATCGTTTTACATGTGGCTCACAGCCCGCTACGCGAATTGGAAATCCTCAAAGATCAACTGCTATGGCATTTTTCGCACGACCCAACTTTAACGCCAGCAGATATAGCAATACTTGCTCCTAATATTGACAACTATGCCCCTTTTATTAAGTCCGTATTTGGTGAACCAATAGACCAAGGTTATATCCCTTACCGCATTGTTTACCGAGCCAATCAATATACTGAATACCCGCTACTTGTGTCGTTGATGAAGCTGATCGAACTAGTAGATAGCCGCTTTGTTGTCAGTGAAGTATGTCAGCTTTTTGATTGCCAAGCGCTTTGTAGGCGCTTTGGGTTTTCACACGACGAAGTGAATAAAATAGTTTATTGGATACATCAAGCGGCTATTACTTGGGGGCGTAATGCTTCACACCGTAGGGACTGGGGATTTCAAGAAGAACCTGTATCTAGCTGGCGTTTTGGATTAGATCGCTTATTGTTGGGTACGCTTTTATCGCCCGATCAACTAACAGCTGATATAGCCAATGAGTTAGTGATACAACCGCTACAGGTTAGGTGGCAAGATTTGCCAAAAGTAGCAAAATTTGGTCATTTTTTTGATGCGCTAGATCAATTATCAACTACTTGGCAAAAACCGACTGATGCAACAGATTGGGTAGAACGTATAGACTATGCATTAGCGACTTTTTTTGATCCAGACGAACAAGAAGAGCGGGCGTTGGATGTTTTAAGACAAACTTTATTACTATTTCTTGAGAGCAATTCGCTTTGTTGTCACCAGTTTTTTGAATTGTCTGTTTTACGTGCTTGGCTCAAATATGCGATCTGTTTACCTGTACAGCATGATACGTTAAACGGGTCACTAACTTTTGGTACTATTCACGGTCTCAGTGCCATTCCCTTTAAAATCATTTGTGTAATTGGGTTGGATAGCAACAGTTTTCCAGCCCCATTACCACCCATATATGGTAATTTGATGCTGCGTCAAGGGCGGTCAACGGATTGCTCGGTGCGGGATGATGATGCCTATGCATGGCTTATGCTATTGTTATCGGCAAGAAAAACGCTTTATCTTTCTTGGGTAGGTCACGCACAAGATAGTGACGATGACTTGCCACCTACGGTGTGGATTAGCCAATTACAAACTGTGCTTCATGAGCTATCTAGCGCTCAAACGTTGCTTAGTACATCCGATTCGGTGAACAAGGTTCACGTATCTGATGCTGCTATAACTATTTTTAACCATCCTTTACAGCCTTTTTCGCGCAATTACTATAGGGGACAGGAGCGCGGCTTAGTGAGTTTTGAAGCAGCTTATGCGACTGGACTTGCTTTAGCGCACCGCACTGTACAGCCTTTTGCTGTTAGTTTGTCGCAAATGGCGCTAACCAATTCCTTAGTTACTTGGGATACTTTTTTGCGTTTTTGGCGTTTGCCAGCCCAATATTGGTTGCTCGAACAGCTGAAAGTCAAGCCTATTTTACATTGGTTGGTATCCACAGAGCAGGAACCACTGTCATTGCGTTATCGTGGGCAGCGCAACTTGTTAGCTTATTTATTTAAAAAACACCATGTACCTTGTGATGTTGATTTTGCCAATAGTGCTTTTGATGACACGAGTCTCCTTCCGCCTGGAGAACTTGGTAAAGCATATAAGCAGCACGCCTTACAAACTATTAACCGCTTGAACGTACAAGAAGATATCAGCGAAGTGGTGTTGCCAACTATACGGTTTGATATAGCATGTCAAGAGGGTAATTATTTAGTTGGCAACTTCAATGGCATACGACCAAGTGGCTATTTTTGTTTTATCGACCATACGCATCAGCCAGATCAAATAATCCATATTTGGCTTAGGCATTTGGTGTTAAATATCATAGCAGATGGTCGATTTATGCCTTGCACAAGACTTATCAGTACCGATGGGTATCATCATGAGCTATCGGTTATGGATAAAGCTACGGCTATGGATTATTTAAACCAATGGATGAAATGGTATCAATATGGTCAACATACTCCACTTCCTTTTTTTCGTCGAGCCAGTTGGCAGGCGGCACATTCTGAAGTTCAATCCAAAACAAAAGTACTATCAGAAGAAGTTATACGACAAGTATGGGAAGAAGACAGCTACGGCAGACCAGAATCGCAGAACGTAGCAATAAAAATAGCCTTCCGTGGCCAAGAAGCATTGTTTTCACCTATTTTTTGGGATCTAGCAAAGTTTTTGTTAGCGCCTTTTGCTAGACAATATATGGACAAAAAAACATGACGGCGCCTATTTTTTATCCATTCAAGGCACCTTTAAATGGCATCAATCTTATTGAGGCGTCAGCGGGTACTGGTAAAACTTCGAGTTTAGCAACGCTATTTGTGCGGTTTTTGCTTGGCGATGCAAAACAACCACCTTTAGCGATCCATCAAATCCTTGTTGTGACGTTTACAAAAGCTGCAACAGCTGAGCTATATACCCGTTTTCAAAAAAAAATAAAAACGACGCTATCTGCGTTGCAGCATGGTGCCAAAGATAAAGAAACTGAGGATTTGCTTGCGCCTTACAGGGAAGATGCGCATCAGATGCAGTTAGCTAAAAGACATTTGTTAGAAGCGTTGAATCAATTCGATCAAGCTGCTATTTATACCATCCATGGTTTTTGTCAGCGGATCTTGTCGCATTATGAGCCAGCTAATCATACTTATGAGCTATTGACGGATGATACGCTGCTTTTAAATAAGCTTGTTGCTGATTTTTGGCGTACGCATGTTTTGTATGATGCGCACTATGCACAGCTTGTCATTGAAGAAAAATTGAATGTTGAGAAGATGCTCAAGGTTGTTAGGCCGTATATTGGCAAGCCTTACTTAGAAAAACCGAATCTGCAGTCAGCAAGCGATGAAGCCGTCCTTGCTAGGCAGTCGTTATCTGCGGCATGGCACAAAGTATGGCAACATCTGGAGGCAGGAGAGCGTATTTTTTGGTTCTTACAACAGCAAAAATTAAACAAAAATCGTTATCGGGAAAAATCCTATCAAGCACTGTTTTTTTGGTTATCACAACCTGCAACGAAAGCCACTTTTTCTTCGGGTGATCAATTATTGGATAAAGCGCAGACAACGCAACCCATTAAAAAAGTATGGCTTGAGAAATTGCGACCTGCTGCATTAGCCGATTGTATTGAAGAAAATGAAGCGGTACACCATCCTTTTTTTGTGGCCATTGCACAACTGCTAGATGCCGATTTAGAGCTATCCCAGATCCGTGCTTGCTCAATAGATGTTCTAAGGCTTGCTTTGATTGATTGGATTGATGAAAAACTCACAACACAAATTGATCAGCCTCAACGCCGGATGGATAGTTTAGTCATTGATCTGATGCGATTACTACAACATCATCCATCATTGGGTAAAGAGATTGCTGATATATGGCATGTCGCATTGATTGATGAATTTCAAGATACCGATCCGGTGCAATATGCGATTTTTCAGCAATCTTTTATTCAACATGGCGAATCCGTGTTTTTAGTAGGGGATCCTAAGCAAGCTATTTATAGTTTTCGGGGTGCTGATATTTTTACTTATCTTGTTGCCAAGCAGCAAGCAGATCGCCACTATACTTTGACAAAGAACTACCGTTCTAGCCAAGCGGTTGTATCGGCTATTAATGCATTATTTGAGCGATCACAAGCATTTTTGTTAGATATTCCTTTTTTGCCTGCCCAGGCTTCTGAACCCATTGGTCAATTGGCAGATGGTTATTCAGCAATGGTTTGGCATTGGCTAACGAGCCAGACAGCAGAAGAGGAAACCAACAATATTTCTAGAAAGCAGATGATTACGCAGGCAGCAGCATGGACAGCAAGACGCATTGCAGAATTATTATCTTCCAAGCCACTCGTAGAAGAAAAATCCAGCGCTTATCCATTATGCGCTCGCGATATTGCTGTATTGGTTGCAACGCATGCGCAAGGTGCTGTCATCCGCGATGCACTAGCCAAATATAACATTGCCAGCTCCTCATTGACTAACCGCAATGTTTTTGACAGTGCAGAGGCAGATGACATGTTAGCGTTATTGCAGGTTTGGCGCCTACCTGGTGATCGCTTTGCTTTACATACGGCGCTGGCAACAGAAATTATTGGTTTAGATGCAGCAGCAATTTATACGTTAGAGGATACAGCACAAGAACGATACCGTTCTTTATTTTTTGAGGCTCATCAGCGTTGGTTAAATACAGGCCCAATGGCTGCATGGCGATTTTATATGCGAGCGGATCGGGTAGCTGAGCGCCTACTACCACTTGTTGATGGAGAGCGCCGATTGACAAATCTGATGCACTTGATGGAATTAGCGCAGCAGCATAGCATACAAACACAATCTAGTATGACAGCACTGGTTACATGGTTTATGCAATCCATGCACCGTAGTTCTTCTGTCCAAGACCAACAAGAACGCTTAGATAGCGATCAAGATTTGGTGCGCATCGTAACGATCCATGCTGCTAAAGGTATGCAGTACCCTGTTGTTTTTTGCCCATTTTTATGGCATGCCTATTTGGATCATAAAACAAATGATTTTTGGTTATATCATATTGATGATAAAGCATGTCTTGCGACTACAGCCACGGTGAATGATGACATTAAGCGTAGAGCACAAAATGAACGATTTGCAGAAGAAATTCGTAAGCTCTATGTTGCGCTCACGCGCGCTAAATTGCGCATTGAAGTCTGCTGGGGAGCTATGAAAGATATTGTGCATACACCGCTAGCTTGGCTACTTTGCGGTGATGCTTTGGATCCTATTGCTGTCGAAACTCAACTTAAAACGTTAACCCAAAAAGCCTTACATGATCAATGGGCAACTTGGGTTGGCCATCATGCCAATCATATGTCGATACGCTATGCTGATTACGTGATGCCCAATGCACCTTTATTAACCCAACCTAGCCAAGCGATCGTGATGCCTCCTACTAGTCCAGTTGTCTTACCAGCTTGGCAAATTGCCAGCTTTAGCAGGTTGGCGGATACATTTAGTTTGGGTATTCAGGCGACGCCAGATGACGAGGCGCCAGCGCTTACACAGATTGCTTCACCTCCTACTTTGATTCACGCTGATTTTCCAAAAGGCACGCGTGCTGGGCGATGTTTACATGATGTACTAGAGACAGTTGATTTTTCTGATACGGATGAGCAGCTTTATTTGGCAATTGATCGCGTTTTAATGCGCCATGCTTTTAGCCAAACCGTTTGGCGTGATGAGGTTTATCGTCTTGTATCAGGTGTTCTTGATGCACCGCTAAAGGAGACTTACTCACTTCGTGGCATTACCCGTAAAGCACGCCTAACAGAAATGGCATTTTTATTGCCCCTTAAACCATTAAAGGTCACTGCTTTACAGGCGATTCTTGCGAATCCCAGCTACCAATTGCATCCTGCTTTTCAAGAAGCGTCCTATCGGCTTGATTTTGAACAAATCAAGGGTTATATCAAAGGATTTATTGATTTAGTTGTATCGTTTGACCATGCTTTTTATGTGATTGATTATAAGTCACATTACCTTGGCGATCAAACAATACACTATGCACAACATCAATTGATTCATGTCATGGCTCAAAAGCATTATTATCTGCAATATCTCATTTATTTAGTGGCACTTAGAGCTTATCTGAAATCTCGTGGCTTACCAGTCAATATAGGTGGTATACGCTACCTTTTTGTACGGGGATTGGATAGGCTGGGTCATGGCATATGGTCCGATACACCCTCCGAAGCACTACTCCAAGCTTTAGAGCAGCTTTTTTATGGCGAGGCAACCGCAAGCGTACACTAAAACACGCGATTTTTTAAGGCAGGTAATTTTCGTCTGACGTCTTTCAAATAGTCTAAATCAATCGTTGCGCTGATGCAGCCTTGACCTGTTGCTTGTTTGGCTAGGATGCGACCCCACGGATCAATGATCATGGAGTAACCGTGTGTGACACGGCCGTTTTCATGGATGCCACCTTGGTCAGCAGCAATCAGGTAACATTGATTTTCAATCGCACGTGCTCGTAATAACACTTCCCAATGTGCTTTACCAGTGACGGCAATAAAAGCAGCTGGAATAACCAAAATATCAAAAGGTAGTAACTGCCGGAAAAGCTCCGGAAAACGAATGTCGTAGCAAATACCAAACGCAAGCCGTGCTAGTGGTGTTTGAAAGGTAACGCCCTTAACGCCTGGCTCAAAAGTATTGGCCTCGCAGTATGACTCAGCTTGTTTAGATAAACAAAACAGGTGGATTTTATCATACCGACAAGCAACAGAACCATCTGGCGCAAAGAGCAGGGTACTGTTACGAACAAGCTCTGTATGATGTGATTTAATAGGTAATGTACCGCCCACAAGCCAAATGCCATGATGTTGAGCGATACGGGATAGGGCTTGCTGAATATGACCATCTGCTATATTTTCACTATAAGGTGTTTGGCAATTAGTTAAATTCATTAATCCGAAGCATTCAGGCAACACAACTAACTGTGCTTGTTGGCGAACAGCCTTGTTAATTAAGTTGTCTGCAACCTGTAAATTTTCAGCAACATTGGATCCTGATACCATCTGTATGGCCGTGGCGACAAACTGTGTAGACGCAATACTCGGCATTACTTGTCTCCAGTGAGGTTGCGTCGATATTGTTGTAACGTTCGCCGCTTTTCTATGATGGGTTGATCAATTGATCCGCTAATATCATAATGTATGATGAATACTTTTCCGAGCGGATTTTTTAGGGCTTGTTGACCTAACAGACCAGCCATACCGAACCATGGATTAAGAGCTATCAAACTCGTTGCAATGGCAGTATTTTCTATAAGATGTGTCTCCAATTGCACGCTAAGTTGCAGCGTGTTGTGCTTAAAATCCATCACGCCATTGATTGTAATATCTGCAGCAGGACCTTTCATGACCAGTTTATCAGTGCTTAGTGCACCATTTTGAATCAAGATGTTACCGTAAATATAATCAAAAGCAAGTCCGTTTTCAAAAAAGCGACCAAAATCGAATTGCGCAAATCGCAGCAAAGATTGGAGGCTCAAGATACTAAACAATCGTGAGACGCCAGGGTCAATTTTGGCGAAATAGCCTTGTTGGATATTTAAGGTGATATAACCTGTTACATCATCGTTTTTGGGGAATTTAATTGTATTGGGCCAAGTAAGGTTACCTCGTACTGTGCCATGGCCGCTTCCTATGACGTTGACATAACCCAAGCCTGATAAATACTGCCCCACATCTTGAAGATGTAGCATAAATTGGCTGGTAGTTTGCTTATCCTCTGCATGGCTAGCGAATGTTGCAGTTAACGTACCGTGTGGATTGATAAGCTCAATCAGTTTGACGACCCAGCCATTGACTTGCTGTTTTGCTGATAAGTTAAGATGTCCAAGATTATTATGCTGATGATAGAGCGCATCGCAATGTAAGGATAGATTAACCAATTTACCTAGTGCTTGTTGTTGCGTAGAATGAATGGGCTGAGCGAAAAATTCGATATCTTTTGTATCCAATTGAGATACTTGAATCGCTAAAGCTGCTTGTTCTGGATCAAAATGCACCGTCCCGGTAGTTTTATCCAATGCAAATTGTCCGCTAATTTGTTGCTTAGTATCTCTTGCAAAATATAAGCTGACTTGATGGAACAATTTGTTAAAGAGGGTAAGTTGCTGTGTTTGCAAGGTGAAGTTAATCGGAAGCATAGCCAGTTTCATTGTATGGCTCCGGAAAAAGGGAGGCAATAGGCGAAGCCAAGGGTCAAGCGTTATATTAGGCACAGCAATTTGTATAGATAGCGAGGGATGGGTCTTGGTGTCATGGATGGATCCGATTTGTAAGGCATGAGCAGTCATTATGCCTTCCTTGATACCAAGTTTTCCAGTGATGGGAAGGTGGCCTAAAATCTGATAGGCTACTTGCCAGCTACTTTTTTTGGTAGATTGAGCAGTGATTTGTAGAGGCCATTTTTGTTTTGCTGTTTTATGTAAGGGGTAGGGTAGTACGAGCGAAGTGCCTTGTAATGGTGTTTGTATGGCAACGCTTCTTTCTAGGCCATTTTTGATGGTTATTGTGGCTCGATAGTTAGCCTGACCTTTGATGTAGTTGCTTAAAAAATGTACATAGCGCTTTGTGGCTTCTTTACTATTTGCCGTGCCCGTGATGGCGATTTGTTGTTGATGTTGATTAGATTTTGCGGTCAAAGTAGCTTGCCCACCTAATGCTGTAAAGGCAAGCTTTTTGGTATGTAGACCCTGTTCATTAACGCGTAAGCTGCCTTGTATATGCTTCATATTAGGGATAGATAAGCGCCCAAAGTATAGCGTGTTGTTCTGAAGGGCAACGTTTGCAGTAAACTTATTCTTTGCGCGGCTGCCACGTATGAGTGGAATCTGGAGTGTTAACTTAATGGAGGCGGAGCCTGTAGCCCGTAAATTTTTAACAAAGCTAGTAATATGGGGCGAATGTGGTATTTTTTCGATAAACCGCAAATAACGATCCAATGCACTAGTCATATTACCTGATGCATATAAAATAGGCTGATGTTTGATGTTTGGAATATTTACCGCAATATTGCGTAGTGGTATTTGGTCAATTAGAGCCGTTTTGGCCAAGATGGTAAGGCGTGCATTGTCCCACAGGAGTTGTCCGTTGATATGATGGATAATTGGCCAGTTTGGGTGATAGCGTAGACTAGCGTGATACACTTTTGCCTTAAGTTGAAATTGTCCACCTTGGCCTTTTGCAAAAGGGAAACGACGCCAGTCACCATTGAGTGAAAATTCTGCTTGCTCAGCTATGCCATTCAGTAAAGCTTGATCAAACCATTTCTTAAATTTTGAGTTTAGTTGTTGGGGAAGATATCGCTTAATACGGGCAACTTGTACTTGTTTGAGTATGCCGACCAGTTCAATATAACGGGTGTTATGCTGATATTGCCCTTGTATTTTTCCTGAAAAATCTGGGTTATTTATATTTATCCGATGAAGCTGGATAACCGTGTCTTGGTCATGCTGACGCCAAGTAACATATGCATGCAATGCTTTAGTTTTGAGTGGGACAGATAAAATACGTGGTATCGCAAATGTACTATGTTGACTATTAAGTATCAATTTGCCTTGTTGTTGATTGACATCAAGGTGACCGCTGACTTGTTTAATGGCTAACTGTTGAGCGTACCATGTTCCGCTACATTGCACAAAGTCAGTTTTAAGAAAAAATTCACGTGAAAAAGTGAGCCGATCATGCCAAGCTAATTGCAAATTTTTAAAATGCCCGTTTATTTGGATCGTGTTCAAGCGAGTGGGCCATGTTTTGCGAAATAAAGATTTGAGTGTATCTAATGAAGTGACGTGAGCATGCTGAACTGCAAATTTGATTTGGCGAATAAAGCCTTGTGAACTAATCGTTGCATCGCATTTTGCTTGTTGCAGGGCAAGTGTTTGATTAATACTTAGGTTAGAAAACTGGCTTTTGATTTGATAGGATCGGTTATCTTGATAAGCTAGTTGTATATGACCATTGGCTCGTATGACAGTATGAAGATTGGTCGCATATTTCTTTTGCAAGACGATGCGGGCATCTTGTAGGGCTGCACTTAATTTTATAGGTTGACCTTGCTTGAAATAAGCTGTTGCTTCGACCTTACCTTGAGCTTGCCAGGCTTGATGGGATGGATTAAGGTAACGGACTAAAAAATCAGTTTGTAGGTGTTTAGCGGAAAGCTTGATATATCCTGACCAATGCCTCCATTGCTTGACATCTTGTCCATGCCATGCTGCCGTAACGAGGAGACGCTTCCCGATATGTTGTGCTTGTGAAGTGGAAACTACCAATGTTTGAGCAAATAATGTTTTATCATAGGTCATTACAACTGATCGTAAATGCACGATGGGCAAATGCTTGAAGTCATCTTGCCATTGGACAACGGTGCTTGTTAGGAGAACGCTATCTTGACGAAGCAACCAATTGACTAACTGTGGTTTACGCGATGTTTTGAGTGGAAAATAATTCACTGACAATTGAGCTTGCTGGTCACGTACCACGTGGATTTTGGGTAAATGCATGTTAATCATTGAAAAGTGAGGTTCCCATACGAACACAGTTTTTAATGACGGCACGCAAGCAATTTGAGGGATGGCGAGGGTTTGTTGTCGATTGGATAGCGTAACATGATGGGCTGTAATGGTCGGCGAAATACCCTGCCAACTACCTGATAACTTTGCAATTTTAATTACGTAACCAGTTTGGTTGGTCAGAGTTTTTTCTAGAGCAGGCCGATAAAGGTCAATGCGTGGCAGTAACCATGCTATAAAAAGTAGCAATCCTAATAGGGCGCATAGTATTGTGCCTAATAATCCGATGAGCAGGCGTTTATAGGTGAGGTGGGGTGTTGCCATGCTTATTTATTGTTTGTTTTGTAGTCAATGAATCAAGGTACATTGTAGCACCAATTAATTGGTGCATATTTTTGGTACAGTGACTACAGGAAATTGACTTGCATCAATGCCATAGAGCTAACCTAACTTGAAGTGACAAACTATAAAACAAACCGGACACAGGAATGAGCGGTGAGTGCTTGATAGAGACTATCCAGCTGTAGGCGACTTGTAGCTTGAATGGTGATGCTAAGCCCTATATATTGACTAGCACGGCTCGGTCTCGTCTTGATATGGTGCGCTGTAGTATGGGGCGCATATTGTTGTATCACGTCAAGGAGTGTCTGGATGATATCGTCTTGATACCGAACAACTACCTTGATGACAAAGACACAGGGAAACTGTAGTAATTCATTAGCATGGGTTGCCATGATTGTACACGTTGAAACATGTTGCGAGATATGATGTCGTGCTTGAGTTTAACCTTCTTTTTTGTTTTTGCGTTGTAAAGCAAAAATGAGTGCTTCAACAATAAATGCGACGAGTAAAAAGAGCACAACCACCCAAATGCAACTTTGTGCTGTATCAATAAAACTGCGGTAGATTTCTACTATCCAATGCATCGGATTGGTATTAAAAGGAATTTGCCGTTGTGAAAAGGCAAAATCTTCCAACATATCCAGTTTTACGCCACCTTGTAAACCGACCAAAATAATGGCCCAGCTCAAGCATTTTCGCCAAGCAAGTAAAAGCGGTTGGCTAGCAAAACGGTCTAAAATGCGATTTAACCAAGGCACAAAGGTATAGCTGATAAATAAGGCTGTCAGTAAAGACACGCTGAACATGGTGATAAATAAAGCGTAAGGCATAGCGAATTTATGAGTGATGATTGGAGTGGGTATAAAACAATATCCTGAAGACACCATCATATCATATTTTGCTAGCGTCAACTGATGCTATTTGAAGCGGTATCTTTACCGAGGGTAGGGTAAACTAGCCGATTTGGTTTAACATGACAAAAGACTTCATAGGCACTTGTACCTGCAGCTTGTGCGATGGTATTGACGCTAATATGATTTCCCCATAATTCAACAGATGTTCCTATTTTGGGGGATAATACATTTGTCAAATCAATGGTGATAAGGTTCATGGATGGTCGGCCAACAATGGGGCAATTAGTGTGATGCAAACGCACAGGAATACCACTTGAGACAAGCCTTGGATAGCCATCGCCGTAACCACACGTAATGAGTCCTATTTTGCTTGGGCGAATCGTTTGATAGGTTGCTCCATAACCTATATATTGCCCAGCTGGTACATCATGTATATCAAATAAATGTGTTGAAAAGGTCATGACTGGTTTTAGTGCATGAGGGACATCTTGTATAAGTGGGCTAATACCATATAAAGCAAGTCCTGCTCTACCCCATCCACGATGGGTGTTAGGATGACCTAAAATAGCAGATGATGCCGCACTACTAACAGGGTTTTTGGGTAGCGATGAGCAGGCTTGGTCAAATTGTGCAATTTGGAGATTAGTCATCGGATGATGTAAATCGTCAGCACAAGCAAAGTGGGTCATATAGACGATTTGTTGAACATTCTGGTGATGGGCTAACTGCTTGTATGCTTGTGCATAGTGTGCAGGCAATATACCGCCGCGACATAATCCAGTATCCATTTTGAGCCATATTTGTAAAGCAGTTGGCAAGTGAGCTGACAACAAGGTGTTAATCTGTTCTGAGCTTTGTACAGATAACCAAAGATTTTGTTTGGCAACCAACAGTAGTTCTGTTTTTGATAAGACACCCTCTAACAACAAAATGGGCAGATGGATTCCTTCTGCTCGAAGCAAGCGTGCTTCCTCAAGGTGCATGACGGCAAATCCATCAGCTATATCAGCTAAAGCTCTCGCACAAGGGATCATACCATGCCCATATGCATTTGATTTAATTACAGCAAGCAATGGTCCTTTATGCTGGGCTTTAAGCCACCGATAATTATGACGAAGGTACCGGGTATTAATAAAAGCAGTTAAGGGGCGCATAGTAACGAATCAGATAAATATTGACCCACGCTGACGCGTTCTTTATTTGCGAGGTCACGCTCCGTGCGTACAGCTACAAAGCTATTTTGTCGTAGCATGGTTCGTACAGCTTTGCCTTGCGAAAAACCATGTTCTAGTACTAACCAACCCTTATTGACTAAAAAGTGTGGTGCTTGATGAATAATATGCGCTAAATGCGCCAAACCATCACCGTAATCGGTTAAGGCATCTTGTGGCTCAAAACGTAAATCACCCATTTTTAAATGCGGATCATGCGCTGCAATGTAGGGTGGATTAGCGACAATCATATCAAATTTTGATGGTTTTAAGGAAACGGGTTCAAACCAATGACCTAGCATAAAACGCACTGTTGCATGCAAAGTTCTGGCGTTTTGCATAGCTATTTTTAAAGCTTGGGCACTACAATCTATTGCGCTAAGCTGCCAAATTGGCTCTTCCAATGCTAGCGTAATGGCAATGATGCCACTACCAGTACCAAGATCCAAAATGGTTTTTGCTGATGCCTTATTGAATAAAGACAGTGCTGTATCAATGACTAGCTCGGTATCAGGACGCGGTATTAACGTAGCAGGACTAACCAAGAATGGACGTTGATAAAATTCACGCATGCCGATTAAATAGGCAATCGGTTGACCCATTTGTCGCGCTTTAACGAATGCTTTAAAATGTTGCTGTATTTTTTCAGGAACGCTATTTTGATCTTTTGCAACCAACTGTGCATGTGTTAGTTGGCTGACATGTTGCAATAACAGACGTGCTTCATGTCTGGGTAAATGTGTATTTGTTAAGAGCTCACGAAAGGTAATGGTCATCGTACAATGATATGATTGGTCATGACACGCCGATTGCTAAATATCCAATAGGAACAACAATGAGTCAATGTATTTTTTGTCAGATTTGTGCGTGCGAAATACCTAGCAAAAAAATTTATGAAGACGAGTTATTTTTTGCTTTTCATGATATCCACCCCATTGCACCGACACATTTTTTGGTTGTGCCCAAAAAACATGTTGCTTCACTCCTAGAATTGACCACATCCGATGCAGATTTTTTAGGGCGTTTACTGTTACTTGCTAAAACGCTCGCTATGCAAAATGGTTTAGAAGCGGGGTTTAGAACCATCATTAATACGGGATCTAATGGTGGGCAGGAAGTCATGCATTTGCACTGCCATATTACAGGGTAAGTTCAAACAAAGTATTATGTAATTGGGCTATCCTGACTGCTATAGTGCCTCAATCGAGACAGCTGTATGCCCTTTTTCAACAAATCCTAACTGATGTGCTGCGGCGTAAGATAGGTCAATAATACGTTGTTTTTTGAACGGTCCTCTGTCGTTAATGCGTACGATAATGGACTTACCGTTGTGTAAATTCGTGACTTTTGCATAGCTTGGAATGGGCAATGTGCGGTGTGCTGCTGTCATTTCATGCATATCAAAACGTTCGCCCGAAGAAGTTTTTTTCCCATGAAAATAAGAGCCGTACCAAGAAGCTTCACCTTTTTTACAATAAGGCTTAGCTGGATCTGGATGATCTGCTTTATGCATTGTGGTGGGCAATTGATCGCTACATGCATCATCTGTGGCACCTACTGGCACCATAATAGTCAGATACAATAGGACACAAATGATCCATTTTTTTTGTGGTTGGACACAACAGGTAAAGCGAAGGCAATTGGCTAGGCGCATAACATAGCGCCAACCTGGGGCGATAACATAGCCTGCCTTAAACAAAGCAGATCTTAAAAATTCAATAAAGCGTGATAAGTAGATTGTTTTGATGTGGATCCCTAACTGGCGACCCATAAAGCATAGTTTCTTAATAGCTAAAACCATTTAGAGTTGTTAACGACTCGGCAATTATCCAGATTTTAAGCAAAAAAAGCAAGTGTTGCATAACGGATTCATAAACTGGTTACAAGTTGAATAAGAAATGCATAACATCGCCATCTTTTGGTAAATAATCTTTGCCTTCAGTGCGCATTTTACCATGTTCTTTGGCGCCTTGTTCGCCACCATATGCGATAAAGTCCTCAAAAGCAATTGTTTGTGCTCGGATAAATCCTTTTTCAAAATCAGTGTGAATAACACCAGCGGCTTGGGAAGCTGTCCATCCAGTTGGGATAGTCCATGCACGTACTTCTTTGGGACCCGCTGTAAAATAGGTTTGTAATTTTAACAGTTGATAGGCTTCACGAATCAAGCGGTTCAGGCCAGGTTCAGTAAGTTGCATGGCCGACAAAAAAACTGCCTTATCTTCATTGCTTAAATCAGCAATTTGTTCCTCTATAGCTGCACATAACGCAACAGTTGGAGTATGATCTTGCTGTGCTTTTTCTTGGAGTTGTGCTAGGAGACTATTGTCTGAAAAACCATCCTCTGCCACATTAGCGACATATAAAACTGGTTTTAAGGTGAGTAAACCAAACGGTTTTAATAGCCGCTTTTCTTCGTTGTCAAAGCTAAGCTGCCGCAACCATTGTTCAGCGTTGAGCGCCTGTTGCGCTTTATGGAGCACCGCATAAAGAGGTTGATTAGTTTGCGTGGTATTTCGATTGCCTTTACATTGATGTAATGCTTTTTCAATCATGACTAAGTCAGATAGCATTAGTTCTAAATGGATGGTGTCTATATCAGCAACTGGATTAATCTGATTGGCAACATGCAGGATGTTGGGATCCTCAAAACAACGCACAACATGGATAATGGCGTCGGTATTGCGGATATTTGCTAAAAATTGGTTGCCCAATCCTTCGCCTTGGGAAGCGCCAGATACGAGTCCTGCAATATCAACGAATTCTACGGTAGCAGGTTGTATTTTTTGAGGATGTACAATATGAGCAAGCATTGTTAAACGTTGATCAGGTACTTCAACAATACCGACATTCGGGTCAATCGTACAAAATGGATAGTTCGCGGCACTGACACCGGCTTGCGTTAGCGCATTAAACAAAGTTGATTTGCCAACGTTGGGTAATCCTACAATGCCACACTGTAAACCCATGATGGATTCATGCCTTTCGCAAAAATAAAAGATCAAACGATCCTATTACTACGTTTTGATGCGTCGCTATGCAGGATTTGAATAGCTTTATCCATATTATCAAAAATAAGAGGCAGTGCAGCTAATGCATCAGAAACAGCATGGGTCAACTGCTGTTTTTCCATGCCGGAAGGAATGCTAAGCACATAATCTTTCATATCTTCTTGTTTGTGGGTGGGTTGAATACCAAGGCGCAAACGCCAAAAATGGTTGTTGCCCAATTGAGCGATAATATTTTTTAGGCCGTTATGCCCATTATGCCCACCACCATATTTAAATCGTGCCATGCCAGCTGGAAAATCTAATTCATCATGTAGGATGAGAATGCTGTCAATAGGGATTTTATAAAAGCGCACCAAGGCAGATACTGCCTGGCCGGACATATTCATGTAAGTGGTTGGCTTAAGCAGCCAATGGCCAGCTTGATCAGGTTTTGCTACATGAGATAACTGCGCAAAAAACTGATGTTCTGTTTTCCAAGCTGGGGCAGCTATGGCAACATGCCACGCATCTAAGAGCCAACGCCCAACATTATGCCGAGTTAAAGCATACTGTTTGCCAGGGTTTCCCAACCCAACAATGAGACGAATAGCAGGCATATTGTTTTACAAATTACCAACGACTCCAATCAGGTTGGATTAATTGTCGGCTTTGTCATCACTTTTGACAGTTTCAGCTGTTGCGGCAGTATCGGTAGCGGTTGCCTCAATTTCTTCTGTCATACTGGATTTATTGGTTGTAGAAGCAATGATAGTGTCGTCCCCTCGCAGTAAATCAACGAGCTCCGTGCCTTCTGGTACAACTAGATCAGAAAGACGCACCACTTCACCAGCGTTGATTTGAGCTAGATCTACCTCAATGAAGGTTGGCATTTTGCTAGGAAGTGCCCGCATCTCTACTTCATTGAATAAATGCGTCACCCGATGGCCTTGTAGTTTAACAGCGGGTGATATATCTTCATTAATAAAATGTAGCGCAATTTTAAGTTGCATTGCTTTTTTCAAATCAACACGTTGAAAATCAATATGTTGCAATTGTGGCTTAAAAGGATGCATCTGAAATTGTCGCACAATAACCGATTCGGTTTTGTCATCCAATGTCATAGAAATGACAGAACTATGAAATGCTTCATTTTTAAGTGCGTAGTAGATTTCTTTATGATCAAGTGCAATAGCAGATGCTGGCTGGTCGTTGCCATATATCACTGCAGGTATTTGACCTGATCGACGCAGATAGCGACTTGCCGAAGTGCCAGACTTGTTGCGATGGGTTGCTGTGAGCGTAAATTCCATATTAGTAGCCTATTTTAAAATGAGATGGTTCATGAAGTTTGTGTTTCGACGGCCAGTGTTTTTTCGTTAAAAAGATACGATACTGATTCTTCATTACTAATCCGTCGTAGGGTCTCAGCAATCAAACCAGCAACCGATACCACACGAATGCGATCGCATGACCTGCCTTCGGCGCTCAGTGGAATAGAATCGGTCACCACGACTTGATCAATATCTGAATGCGCGATGAGCGTAATGGCTTGACTGGAAAATACCGCATGCGTAGCATAAGCTAGAACATGTTTTGCCCCTCTTTCCTTCAGGGCATTGGCGGCTTTACAGAGTGTTTTGGCTGTGTCAATCATATCATCCACAATGATGCAGTCACGGTCAGCAATGTCTCCAATGACATTCATTACTTCTGCTTCATTGGCATTGGGGCGACGTTTATCAATAATTGCCAGTTCTGCATTGATTGCTTTGGCAGTGGCTCGGGCTCGTGCAACTCCACCAATATCTGGACTCACGACAACAAGATTCTGCAAACGTTGCGCTGCAATATCCTTTAAAAAAACGGGTGTTGCATACACATTATCTACCGGGATATCAAAAAATCCTTGTATTTGGTCAGCATGCAGATCAAGCGTGAGCAAACGGTCAATGCCCGAAGAAGTGAGCATATTGGCTACTAATTTGGCAGTAATGGGTACACGTGCTGAGCGAGGGCGCCTATCTTGACGTGCATAGCCGAAATAGGGAATAGCGGCAGTGATACGACCCGCTGAGGCACGTTGCAGCGCATCAGCCATGGTCAATATTTCCATGAGATTATCATTAGTCGGTGCACAGCTCGACTGCAGGATAAACACATCTCTGCCGCGCACATTTTCTAATAGTTCAACCGACACTTCGCCATCCGCAAAACGACCCACTGCAGCACGTCCTAACGAAATATCTAAGTGCTGCACAACTAAATTCGCTAATTCTGTGTTGGCAGAGCCTGTGAATACCATTAAGTTGTCATAAAGTGTCATACATAATCCCACGTCTTTCAAGATAAACTGGCTGGGGAGGCAGGGATTGAACCTGCGAATGCCGGAATCAAAATCCGGTGCCTTACCACTTGGCTACTCCCCAATTATTCGTTGACCCAATCAACCAAAGGGTGTTGCGCAAGGCCGCGGGCGAGATAACTTTTCCAATTACCTTGGCAAGCTACCACCACACGTTGAGCAACTGCTTTATATGCGCAAGCCAAAAATACACAGCTACCTGAACCAGTCATTCGTGCTGTGCCGTATGCCGATAATGCCAACATTGCCTGATCCACGATTTTATACTGGTTTCGTACGACAGATTCTAAATCATTCACCCATAAATTCGGCGTTAATGGGTTGGGTATTATTGCTGGTGCCGTGCGTCTTGTCAATTTCCATTGTTGAAACACGGTTTTTGTACTGATTGAAATAGGTGGGCACAGTAGCGCATACCATTTTTTTGGCAATGTGCATGCTGTTAATTGTTCACCAATACCCTCTCCGATAGCGTTTTTCCCAAAGATAAATACGGGTATATCGGCACCAAGCTTTATAGCAAGCTTCATCAACGCATTTCGTGATAAATGGGTTTGCCATAGATGATTTAATGCAATTAATGTGGTAGCCGCATCGGAGCTTCCTCCTCCTAAACCACTACCTATGGGAATGCGTTTAATAAGGCGAATAAAAGCACCTTTTTTAGTGCCTGTTGCTTGTTTTAAAAGATTGGCAGCCCGTATTACTAAATTGTGATCAAAGGGGATATTGGCTACAGGTGTTATAAGTTTGATCTCGCCTTGTGGTTGTATGGCAATGTCCACGCTATCTGCAAGGTCAATGAACTGAAAAATCGTTTGAATATTATGATAGCCATCTGGACGACAATTAAGCAGGGTAAGCGTCAAGTTTAATTTGGCTGGCGCATCAAATGATTGAAAAAACATCGCACTTATGCTTCTTTCCACTATCCAACTTGGCATTATTTTACGCTATTTGTAATGACGACACACAGGCATGGCATCGACTTTTACTTGACTTATCCTTAAAAGTTCACTAAAAAATTGATTACAATGCACGCTGTAAGTTGATTGCGTTCAATAACCATGCCTGAATTACCAGAAGTCGAAACGATATGTTCCGCACTTGCAAAGCGCGTCGTAGGGCTTTTCATCAAACAGGTAGTATTACGCACTGCCAAATTACGCCAATGTTTACCACCATTGGATGATTTATTGCCAAATAGTCAAATATGCGCTGTTGCGCGCCGCGCTAAATATTTATTGATCACATTAGATCGCGGTACACTGATTATCCATTTTGGTATGTCAGGCAGATTACGACTTATGCCGGACTATTATGCACCAACCAAACATGATCACATTGATTGGATATTATCTAATCGCACGGTCTTGCGCTTTAATGATCCGAGACGTTTTGGGGATGTTGTATGGAGCGAACAAGACCCTTTTCATCACCCTTGCTTGGCGAAATTAGGGCCAGAACCACTTAGTAGCACTGCTCATGCTGCGGATTATTTATCGTGCCCAGCATAAACGCTCTGCAATCAAGGTATTGCTGTTGGATCAATCTTTTATAGCAGGTATTGGCAATATTTATGCAAGTGAGATATTGTTTAGGGCAGGTATTCATCCGGCAAAAGTTGCCAATACCCTCTCTTATTTACAATGGCGCTTACTGCTGAACTCAATACGCTTTATACTCAAACAAGCTGTCCAATCAAAAGGTAGCACTATACGCGACTTCTTGTCTGTTGAAGGTCAGCTGGGCAATTTTCAGCATCAACATAAAGTTTATGGCCGCACGAACCAGCCTTGTGTAAGGTGTAAAAAGCCGATACAGAGCTTGATACAACAAGGGCGAAGTAGCTTTTATTGTCCACACTGCCAATTGTTGAAAATGAAATAAGGCAGATCTTCCTGTTTAGGAAGACAGTGTACCCGGTATGGCATATATTTGTTGGCTTGCAAGATCAACTGCCACGAGTTGTTTACCCCAAACACATCCTCCATCAATAGCTAATGCGTGGTTGCTAGCAAAAGGACCAATAGCTGACCAATGTCCAAATACAACAGTGTAATGTGCTGGTCGAATGGTGGGTAACGCAAACCAAGGCACTAATCGTGATGGCATTTCTTCAAGGGTACCTTGATAAGAAAAGTCTAATTTGCTTTCATGAGTGAGGCAGCGCATGCGTGTTGTGACGTTTATTGTTTTTCTAAAGCGACGTATCCTATCGGTAAGCTGTTGGCAGTGAATCACTTTATTGCTGTAAAGTTGCATGAGAAAATGTGGATAGGTTGGACTTTGTAAACATTCGTTGACTTCTTGCGTCAGTTGGTGAGCCTGATCAACAGACCATTTTGGTAATAAGCCAGCATGAACAATGAGTGTATTGCCTACTTCTAACAGAAGTGGTTGATGTCTAAGCCAGTTTAGCAGCGATTGACTGTCCTTCGCGAGTAAAATATTGCTTGATGTATCTTCTTGTTCAAGCTGGCTGTAGCCTATTGACGAAGCCAAAAGATGGAGATCATGGTTTCCGAGCACTGTTTGAACACACCGATCATGATCTTTTACCCATCGCAATACTTCCAAGGACTGCGCACCACGATTAACCAAATCACCCGTTAGCCAAAGCGTATCTCGCCCTGGATTAAAAGCGATATGCTGTAATAGCTGCATGAATGTATCAAAGCAACCATGAATATCGCCAATTGCATAGTCTGCCATGTTGTATTAGTAATAATTTTCCATCCTAAACCCGCAATCTTACAAAAGAAACGTAAAGGATGATACTTAAATTGTATTGGTTATCGTATATGCTACCCTGCAAGTTCATCTTTTGAAGAGAATCAATTGATAAAAGATGGTTATATGACCAACCCTTTTTCTCCTATTTTGCGTATTCAAGCAGTGCTTTGTCGCAGTAAACTTTATTTGTCAGCAGCAATATTGCACATAGGTGATTGACAGCTTGAGACTATCTCCCATTGTGTGCGTTATGCAAGATCAGTTGATCAAATTAGAGCCAACTGAATTTCGCTTACTACATTTTTTAATGAAGCATCCGGATCGTCTATACCGTTACACACGATTGACTGATCAAATATGGGATGGTCATATTTTTGCGAGCGAGCACACAATTATTAACAGTGAACTAGGAAAGGGAGCCGATTTAGTTTACGATTTCTTTATATCGCAAACTGAAGAAACCAATGAATAGATTACTTAAGTTTGGTTTCTTTGTACAGCACATGTTTACGTGCTACAGGATCAAATTTTTTGATCTCTATTTTTTCGGCTGTTGAGCGTTTGTTCTTCGTGGTAGTGTAAAAATGTCCTGTGCCAGCACTGGACTCAAGCTTGATTTTATCCCGCATGACAGCAACTCTCTATGAGATGGCGACGATGAAACTATTTCATACCCTTCAAACGCAAGTGTGACAATACGGCATCAATGCCTAATTTATCAATCAAGCGTAGACCAGCGGCTGATATACAAAGACGAACCCAGCGGTTCTCACTTTCTACCCAAAGCCGGTGTGATTGTAGGTTGGGCAAAAACCGTCGCTTTGTTCTGTTATGTGCATGAGAAACGCGACATCCAACCATTGGCTTTTTGCCAGTTATTTTGCAGCACTGTGTCATAACTAAACCTTACCTTGCGCCAAAATAAAAATGAATCCACATTCTATCATAAACTTAGCAGTCAGTGCGATATCCATGTCTTTAGAAATTTGGTCAGTTGAAGCGGGCTTAGTTTAACGTTACAATGCTGACAGATTACCTCATTTACTTTATTTTGAAGTGCTTTAGTGATGTTTATACATAAACATTCATGACAAAATTCATATTTGTGACAGGTGGTGTAGTTTCTTCTTTGGGCAAGGGGATTGCTGCTGCTGCTATCGCAGCTATTTTGGAAAGTCGTCGTCTTAATGTGACAATGCTCAAGCTTGACCCTTACATTAATGTTGACCCAGGCACTATGAGCCCCTTTCAACACGGCGAAGTGTTTGTCACGGAAGATGGTGCTGAAACTGACTTAGATCTAGGGCACTATGAGCGCTTTATTCGGGTCAAAATGAAAAAATGCAACAATTTTACAGCTGGTCAAGTCTACGAATCGGTGATTGCTAAAGAGCGACATGGCGACTATTTAGGCGGTACAGTTCAGGTTATTCCTCACATTACAGATGAAATTAAGGCCAAAATTCATGCCGGATCCCAAGGCGCACAAATTGCTATCGTCGAAATTGGTGGAACGGTAGGAGATATTGAATCACTGCCTTTTTTAGAAGCTATTCGGCAAATGCGTGCTGAACTAGGTCGTCACCAAACACTTTTTGCGCATTTATCTTTCGTGCCTTATCTTGCGATGGCAGGAGAAATTAAAACTAAACCAACGCAACATTCTGTTAAAGAACTCAGAGAAATTGGTATACAACCCGATATTTTATTATGTCGCATGGATCGGCCTTTACCTAACGAAGAGCGCGACAAAATTGCATTATTTTGCAATGTTGAAGAAGAAGCGGTGTTCAGTTGCTATGATGTGCCCTCAGTTTATCAGGTACCAAATATGTTACACGAACAGGGCATTGATCAGTTAATTTGTGATCAACTGAAGCTGGATAACCCTGCTGCTGACTTGTCAGCGTGGCACCGCATTGTTTACGCTCACGATCACTTGCATCACCAAGTAGATATAGCCATGGTCGGTAAATATGTTGATCTAACCGAGTCTTATAAATCCCTCTCGGAAGCTTTAAAACATGCCAGTATCCATACCAATACCAAAATTGATATTCATTACATTGATTCTGAAAATATGTTATCAGAAGGGGCGCAGGCTTTACTAGGTAATATGGATGCTATCCTAGTGCCGGGCGGATTTGGGGTACGTGGTATTGAAGGAAAAATCGAGGCAGTGCGTTTTGCTCGTGAGCATAAGGTACCGTATCTTGGCATTTGTTTGGGTATGCAAATTGCGTTGATTGAATACGCAAGACATGTTGCGGGATGGCAAGACGCTAATTCTACTGAGTTCGATCCCTATACAGCTTATCCTGTCGTTGCACTTATTGAAGAATGGTTAAACTTTGATGGCAAGATCGAAAAACGGGATGATTGTGGGCATTTAGGTGGAACCATGCGTCTTGGTGGCCAGTGCTGTTTATTAGCTAAATCTACTCTGGCTGCGACGATTTATCAAGCCGATGAAATTATTGAGCGCCATCGCCATCGCTATGAAATCAATAATCGCTATGTGCCAGAACTTGAAAAGGCTGGTCTTGTTGTGAGTGGACGCTCTTTGGGTTCCAACAAGCTAGTGGAAATGATTGAATTACCACAGCATCCTTGGTTTATTGGTTGCCAATTTCATCCTGAATTTACATCTACCCCGCTCGATGGCCACTTGCTCTTTAATGCTTATGCCAAAGCAGCGCTTGCCTATCGCGCAACGCGTCATCTGCATACTAACTTAAGTTAATGGAACGATTGAGAGTGAGAAAATAGTCATGGCCACCATTCGTACGATTCGGGCACGTGAGATTTTAGATTCACGTGGTAACCCGACCCTTGAAGCGGATGTCTGGTTGTCATCTGGTAAGATGGGGCGTGCTGCTGTACCGTCTGGGGCTTCAGTGGGTAGTAAAGAAGCTTGCGAGTTACGTGATGGCGATATCAAGCGTTATGGGGGTAAAGGGACAAAACAAGCCGTGCAATCTGTCAATACAGAAATCCAAGCAGTATTGATTGGTTGTGATATTGAAGACCAAGCTGCGCTTGATCAGCGCATGATTGCGTTAGATGGCACAGCGAATAAATCACGATTAGGAGCGAATGCGATCTTAGCCGTATCGCTTGCCTTAGCTAAAGCTGCAGCACATGAAGCAAACCAACCGCTCTATCGCCATTTGAATAAAACAGAATCTTTATATTTACCCGTCCCCATGATGAATATTATCAATGGGGGTGTTCATGCGAATAATGGATTGAATATCCAAGAATTTATGATTGTACCTATCGGCGCAAAGAGTTTCAGTGAAGCATTACGTTGTGGCTCAGAAATCTTCCATGCATTAAAGGCGATTTGCCAAAAAAAAGGCTATTCTACAGCTGTAGGTGATGAAGGAGGATTTGCGCCCAATTTGAAGCATCATGAAGATGCAATCCGATTAATTTTGGATGCTACAGATAGGGCGGGTTACTTACCCGGAAAGGAAGTATGCTTAGCGTTAGATTGTGCGGCAAGCGAGTTTTACCAAGCAGGTCAATATCATTTAAGTGCGGATGGTTTAATGCTGAGCGCAGAGGCTTTTTCGGATTATCTAGCACATTTGGTTGATCTTTATCCGATTATTTCGATTGAAGATGGGATGAGTGAAGCGGATTGGGCGGGTTGGCGTTACTTGTCGGAAATGCTGGGTCAGCGCATCCAATTGGTTGGCGATGATATCTTTGTGACAAATCCAGTCATGCTGGCTGAAGGCATCAAACAGGGTGTTGCTAATGCTGTTCTTATTAAGGTCAATCAGATTGGTACCTTAACAGAAACATTGCAAACGATGCAACTTGCCTATCAGGCAGGCTATGCTTGTGTCATGAGTCATCGCTCCGGCGAAACAGAAGACAGCACGATTGCTGACCTAGCCGTAGCAACTGCTTGTAAGCAAATTAAAACAGGCTCACTTTCCCGTTCGGATCGTATTGCAAAGTATAACCAACTGCTTCGTATTGAAGAAGCATTAGGTGATAAAGCGATTTATCCTGGTGCATCGGCTTATTTGAAACCGTTATGAATCGGCTAACTTTACTACTCATTGCATTATTACTGTTGTTGCAAGGCTCATTTTGGTTGGGTAAGGGTGGTATTGTGCGGGTGTGGCGATTGAATGAGGATCTTGCTCAAAAAATAGAACAAGTAGCACAGCTTAAACTGCGCAATGAAACTTTGGCTGCTGAAATCAATGACCTGAAGGTTGGGGACGAAGCTATCGAAGAGCGTGCCCGGTACGAACTTGGTATGATCCGCCATGGTGAACTTTTTTTTCAAGTGCTAGAAAGCAAGGCATCCGTACAACCAGCTTCATATTAACAAAAGACCAAAACTAACATAGCACAGCAACAGATTCAGTATAAGGTAGCTGTTGTTACCTAAATTTAGGCTTTAGGCTGAAAACGATGAACCACAACCACAGGTGGTAACAGCGTTAGGGTTATGGATGACAAACTCTTCACCTTCTAGGTTTTTTTGATAGTCAATTTCTGCGCCAACTAAATACTGGTAGCTTATCGAATCAATTAAAAATGTGATACCTGCTGACTCAATAGAAACATCGTCATCATTCACCATTTCATCAAAGGTGAAGCCATACTTAAAACCAGCACATCCACCCCCGCTTACAAACACACGTAACTTTAGAGCAGGATTGCCTTCATCAGTGATCAATTCTCGTACTTTACTACAGCAGCTATCTGTGAATTTAATGGATGTATTGACTGTATCAGTTGTATTCATTAACAGGGTTCCTTCAGGTATTTTGTGCTATCCAATTTATCCTATTTTAACACTAAAACCATCTGTAACATAAACTGCACACATTGAGTCAGGATTTTTGTTACCAAAATAGCCAAGATTATAAAAATAGGCTGCAAGGCATAACGATAGGTGTACAATGCCTTCCAGGCATGCTTGAAGCAATGTTAGGATCAAGATGTTGTATAGACTGTTGTTGCTATGATTATGGATATCTTCGAGTTTAGAAAAAGGAAAGTATGATGCGAATTGTTGTAGCGTTAGGAGGTAATGCTTTACAAAAGCGCGGTGAACCTATGACTGCGGAGAATCAGCGCGGCAACGTGCAAATTGCTGCAAAACAGCTGGCGAAAATTGCCCAAGAGCATGAACTTGTTTTGGCTCACGGCAATGGCCCGCAGGTTGGTTTATTGAGTCTACAAAATGATGCTTATGCTAAATATGTGGATGCTAAAGTGACTCCTTACCCACTGGATGTTTTGGGTGCTGAAACACAGGGCATGATTGGTTATATGATCCAACAGGAGTTGGGCAATGCATTGCCTGCTGATAAAGCGGTCGTAACCGTATTGACCCAAGTTGAAGTGGATGCGAAGGATCCGGCTTTTGAGCATCCAACCAAGTTTGTAGGGCCGGTTTATGATCAAGAAGAAGGGCAGCGCCTTGCTCAAGAAAGAGGGTGGGTTGTTAAAGCCGATGGCAAATATTTTCGTCGGGTCGTGCCCAGCCCAAAACCTAAGCGCATTTTTGAGATACAACCGATCAAATGGTTAATTGAAAAAGGTGTCATTGTGATTGCGGTGGGAGGTGGTGGTATACCGACCATGTTGGATCAAACGTCGAATCGCTTATCTGGTATTGCTGCTGTTATTGATAAAGATCTTGCTTCGTGTTTACTAGCTAGAGAAGTGCGAGCCGATTACTTTTTGATTGCTACGGATGTAGCGTCGGTATTTGTTGATTGGGGTACGCCGCAAGCTCGTGCCATCAAATTAGCTCATCCAGATGAGATAGGCCGTATGGAATTTGATGCAGGATCGATGGGCGCCAAGGTTGAGGCGGCTTGCGAATTTGCAAGGCTTAGCGGTAAACGAGCCGTTATCGGTGCGTTGGAAGATATTGATAAAATTGTTCGAGGTGAAGCCGGAACAGTTGTATCCACTGAAAAACTAGGCATTACATGGTATTAAGCTTCACTTTGATTAGTTGATGCGGATGCTGTTTTGGTGTGGCTAGTAGCGTGTGAACCTAACCGCCAATGCAGCGTCCGATCAAATGGTCGTTCATGTGCAACAATTTTGGCAAGAATTTGTGGGTTACTACCAAACAAAGTTAGGCTTTGTTGGGCGTTGGATACGATACCGTGTAGGCTCACCCGGTCAAGTTTTTCTTCTTCATCTTTTGCCAACCATAGCCATAAGTGATTGATAGCCTTAGTGTGGCTTTTAAAGTAAGGCATTGCTAATGCTGTGGTTACTTTAGGCAGATGTGTTGGCAAAAAGCAGTCATAACCTTGCCCCGTTATTTTTGGAAAATAAACTCTCAAGCCAGATTCGGTCGGTAAGGTTAATCCGATATCCCCGATAAACAGCGTATCAATGCTGTTTTTATCGCACAGCACAACGGGTCTGCCGATATACCAATCTGCACTTTTTTGTCCAGATGCTTCTAACAGGCGTTCCTGCTGAGCGTTGATTGTATAAGCCGCTCTACTTGTTGTGGTCAACAGCATCAAATCCCAGAAGGCAGCAAAAGCAGCTTCAGGCTCACCAATGGTGGCGATTTTAAAATAAGCAGCTTTTTGATTGAGTGCCTCCTGAGCTAATTCAGGCTCGCTAATGGTATGCCAAGTGATGGGGCAAGATATGCCCTTTTGCTCTTCCAATGCTTTTGCCACCTTTTCTTGCTCACCATTGAAAACTGCTTGACACCATGCTGTCAGTTTTGTGTGGCGTGTTTTGCTGGGCATGGCTTCTAATACAACAAGACAGTCTGATAATCTATCCTCAATGGTGTGCTTACTGGTGCTGATTAGTGGCAAACCAATTTGATGTAGCCAATGCTGTGTTGTAGTGCCAAAAACGGGCGTATGGTAAAGCTCTGTTAAAATTGTACTATGTTCTGTGGATAAACAGGCCGGGTTCCCAAGCATAATCAATTTTGCATAACTGGGTAGCGCATCAACAAGCTGCGCCATGTCCTCCATGTCAAGGCTAGAAGCTTCATCAACGATTAAAACATCAAAAGGTAACGGATGCTCAGCATGATAGGATTGTGAGGCATTGCTATAGAGTAATTGATGCAAAGTAACGGCTTCTTTTGGCAATCTACTTCGTGCCGTCTCGCTGAGGATGGGCAGTTTTCGTATGGTGTTTAGTGCTTGGTTTAATGCGTAAAGGGATTGATGGTTGGGTGCGACCAATGCAACGAGCGCTACTTGATGGCACATGGCTTGGTATGCAATGCACCAAGCAGTCAGTTGGGCTGCGAGCATGGTTTTACCAGTATGGGGTTTACCGCTTACAACAAGTAATGCATTGCGCAAAGCTAAAAGTAGAACTTGTTGTTGTTGAATAGATGCTTGAGGAAATAATTGATTCAGTAAAGTTATCGCATACAAGGCATCAATATCACGGAAATTCTTGGCACGTTGTATCAGGTAGCGGGCAATTTTTTGCTCAGCGAACCATATGCGACCAACATATAGCCGATTTTGTTCAAGGATCAAGGGCGCAGGAAATTGGGGTGTACCAACCAAGGGTGTGGCTTGCTGTAATTGCGCTACTTCATCTGAAGTGAGCATTAAATAATGAGAATTTTGGCAGGCCGCGAACAGTTTTTTGATAAACGGCTCAACCGTTAAGGTGGCACGGGGTGCCAAGCGTGCGAATAATCGCTCGATTTGTTCGATAGATAAAGTAAGCTCTTGTTCTGGTGCCATCATGTAGTGTATGCTTTAAGGCGGTGGCGATCAAATGGTTGGTAAACAATCTATGGTGCATTTAACCTGATCCGATTTCCGAACATCTTAACCGAAATAACGAGTATATGGCATGCGAAAAGCAGTCAATCGAGTCCCTTTGACTGCACGTGGCGCAGCGCTTTTGAAAGCAGAACTTATCCGCTTAAAGCAAGAAGAGCGCCCAAAAATTATTGCGGCCATTGCCGAAGCGCGCTCGCATGGGGATTTATCTGAAAATGCGGAATATCATGCTGCAAAAGAGCGCCAAGGTTTCATAGAAAACCGCATTAAAACGCTTGAACATACCCTATCATGGGCCGATGTGATTGATTGTGCAGCTTTAGCCGATTACACCCAAGTGGTATTTGGGATGATTGTGCAACTCAAAGATTTAATGACAGAAGATACAGTGCAATATCAAATTGTAGGCGAGGAAGAAGCTAATATCAAATTAGGTCATTTATCGATCAGTGCTCCCTTAGCGCGTGCTCTCATCGGCAAGGAATTAGGGGAGGTTATTGCAGTACAAACGCCTAATGGTCTAAAAGAGTATGAAATTATAGCCATTACAAGTGAATTAACTCATTCCTAATTAAGTGACTTGACGAAAGCATCTATCGTTGACACATCCTAAGCATACCCGCGCATGGCTAAAACAGCATATTGAAGATCCTTGGGTCAAACGTGCACAGCAAGCAGGCTATCGTTCGCGAGCAGCTTATAAGCTGCTGGCTATTAACCAGCAAGATCATTTGATTAGCTCGGGCACGATACTGGTTGATTTGGGTGCTTCGCCCGGCGGTTGGTCACAGGTTGCGCAAACGCTTGTAGGCTCAACAGGGCATGTTTTTGCGGTGGATATCCTGCCGATGGTGCCGATTGCAGGTGTTTCGTTTATTTTAGGGGATTTTCGAAATCAATCGGTTGTTGAGCAGTTACTTTTGTTGATGCAAGGAACCAAGCCATCTCTTGTAATATCGGACATGGCTCCCAATATGTCAGGAAATCGTGTTCTAGATCAAAGTCGTGTTTTTGCTTTGGCAGAACTTGCCTTAGCGTTTACACAGGATCATTTAAGACCGGGTGGACACTTTTTGGTGAAAGTTTTTCAGGGCGAGGGATTCTTGCCGTATAGAGCCTTTCTAAAAAAGGCGTTTAAAACGGTGGTGAGCCGTAAACCGCCCGCATCAAGAAGTCACTCTAAAGAGATATTTCTCATTGGTAAACATAAGCTTTGATACAATACATATATATGGCAGGATGAAGAGGGGGTTTTGTGATCAAAAATCTGGGTAAAAATATCATCGTATGGGTCATTATCAGCATTGGGTTAATGGCCATATTTAATTATTATCATAAGTCGGGCAAAGATAAACAGCAAATTATCTATTCGCAATTCATTGTGCATGAAGTGCGTGAAGGTAAAGTCCAGCTTGTGACGATGGAAAGCGATCAATCGCGTACTGGACAATGGCTAAAAGTAAAGCGTAAAGACGGCTCCGTCTTTTCTACCTATGCACCAGCGAATGATGAATTGGTACCCGAGCTCTTGAAAAACCAGGTAGCTTTTGAGGCAAAGCCTGCTAAAGAACAATCTTTATTGTTGCAAATATTTATCAGTTGGTTCCCGATGCTGCTTTTATTTGGTTTGTGGTTTTTCTTCATGCGGCAGATGCAAGGAGGCGGTAAGGGAGGCGCTTTTTCATTTGGAAAAAGTAAAGCCCATCTTCTGGATAAAGATAAAAACAAAACAACCTTTGGTGATGTGGCCGGTTGCGATGAAGCGAAAGAAGAAGTCAGTGAGGTGGTTGACTATTTAAGTGACCCAAAACGCTATCAAAACCTTGGGGGGCGTATTCCACGCGGTGTTTTGCTATATGGGAATCCCGGTACGGGTAAAACTTTACTTGCTAAAGCTATTGCGGGCGAAGCCAAAGTACCTTTTTTTAGTATTTCAGGCTCTGAATTTGTAGAGATGTTTGTGGGTATTGGTGCATCGCGTGTTCGAGATATGTTTGAACAAGCAAAAAAAAATGCGCCTTGCATTATTTTTATTGATGAAATTGATGCAGTAGGTCGGCAGCGCGGTGCGGGATTGGGCGGTGGCAATGATGAACGGGAACAAACGCTGAATCAATTGCTTGTTGAAATGGATGGCTTTGAAACCAATTCTATGGTGATTGTGATTGCCGCAACAAACCGACCTGATGTGTTGGATCCTGCTTTGCAGCGACCTGGGCGTTTTGACCGACAAGTGGCCGTACCGTTACCTGATATTCGTGGGCGTGAACAAATTCTTAAAGTCCATATGCGTAAAGTACCCGCTGCCAAAGATGTGGAAGCAGCCATCTTGGCACGCGGTACACCTGGTTTTTCGGGAGCTGATTTAGCGAACCTGGTTAATGAAGCGGCTTTATCTGCTGCACGACGTAGCAAAACGCTCGTTGAGCAGAGCGATTTTGAGTTTGCCAAAGATAAAATCATGATGGGTGCTGAGCGACGGAGCATGGTGATGTCGGAAGATGAAAAACGGAATACGGCTTACCATGAGGCAGGCCATACTGTGGTTGCCAAACTGTTGCCTAAAGCCGATCCTGTACATAAAGTGACGATTATTCCAAGGGGAAGGGCTTTGGGATTAACGATGCAATTACCCAAGGAAGACCGCTATGCGTATGATAAGCAGTATCTGTTGAATAATATGGCGATTTTATTTGGCGGGCGTTTAGCGGAAGAACTCTTTATGCATCAGATGACAACGGGTGCTTCCCATGATTTTGAGCAAGCAACACAGCTAGCACGTAATATGGTCACGCGCTATGGGATGAGTGATGCGATGGGGCCGATGGTCTATGGAGAAAATGATAGTGAAGTCTTTTTAGGGCGTTCCATTACGACACATAAGGCAGTTTCAGAACATACGATGCAACAAATTGATGATGCGATTCGTCAATTGATCAACCAGCAGTACCAGTTAGCGCGTCGCTTACTGGATAAAAACCGCGATAAAGTTGAGGCAATGGCCAAAGCGTTATTAGAATGGGAGACGCTGGATACGGCGCAAATTGACGATATCATGGCTGGCAAAGCGCCCAAACCACCTAAAAAAGAACCACCTATTGTGGCGCGTGGTGCTGTTGCTACTTCCGTGAAAGGTCAACGTGGAATAACGAAAGCATCGACTAAAAAAGCAGCAGGGACAAAACGCACCACGAATCCTGCTACCAAACCTATTTTACCCAAAAAGCCAACGCGTACCAAAACACCGAAAGCATAATATTCGCTTCAAGGCTTTGTTATAGGCGATAGGGATGAAGTGTACTATAGTTAGGGTCAGTAAAAGAATGTTAGGTATGAATAGTGAAAGCGTGATATGGCAACGCATTATCCTTTAGTCATTCTAGGTTCTGGTCCTGCGGGCTATACGGCGGCTATTTATGCGGCAAGGGCGAATTTATCGCCAGTGATGATTACTGGTTTGGTCAAAGGTGGGCAGTTAACCACAACAACTGAGGTCGATAACTGGCCAGCTGATCCGGATGGTGTAGATGGCACTATACTCATGGAGCGCTTTGAAAAACACGCGATCCGTTTTGGTTCAAAAATAATTTTTGACCACCTGCAATCGGTTACCTTAATGCAGCGTCCATTTTTACTATCTGGTCAAACTGAGCAATACACTTGTGATGCGTTGATTGTGGCAACTGGTGCTTCTGCTAAATACTTGGGATTGCCGTCGGAAGAAAAATTTAAGGGCAAGGGTGTTTCGGCTTGCGCAACGTGCGATGGTTTTTTTTATAAAAATAAACCTGTTGCAGTAATTGGAGGAGGTAATACCGCTATTGAAGAAGCGCTTTACTTATCGAATATTGCTAGCCAAGTTATTTTCGTCCATCGCCGTGAAACCTTCCGAGCCGAACCGATTTTGATTGATCAGTTAAAAAATGCGGTTGAACAGGGAAGGGTAGTATTGAAATTAAATGCTACTCTAGAGGAAATATTGGGCGATAAAGAAGGCGTAACAGGTATCCGCATTATTTATCAAGATGGGCAAAAAGAATTAGTTGATCTACATGGTTTATTTATTGCCATTGGACATCGACCCAATACAGATTTATTTATGGGTCAACTGGATATGGATCAAAATGGCTATTTGATCACAAAAGGGGGGCGAGCAGGTTTTGCAACAGCTACCAATATAGTAGGTGTTTTTGCAGCAGGAGATGTACAAGACGCCATGTATCGCCAAGCGGTGACGAGTGCTGCATCGGGCTGCCAAGCGGCATTGGATGCTAAAGATTATTTGATGCGAAAGCAACTGCAGCAATGAAATCGGATGACATAGCTATTGATCACGATACGTCTTTTGCGACACTGTTTTCAGATGTTGTGCCGCTTAAATCGACTAACCAAAAAGCCGACATTTTACCGATTCAGCATATTAGCCTGACACATCAACCTTTACCCATACGAAAACAGTACGAACCAGACACAGCAATACGCTATATTGCGTCAGATGACCTAGATGCATTGGAAGCACCATCCAGTTATTTAAAACCCGATTGTGATAAAAATCTTTTACGAAAACTGCGTAAAGGCGTTTATCCAATTGGGGATCAAATTGATCTTCATGGCTGTAATCGTTTTGAAGCACAGGTGGCATTAAGCCATTTTTTTGCTAAAACCCAAGTGAATTGTTTGTTGGTGATTCATGGACGAGGCTTAACACCGAATGGTAGACCAATTTTAAAAACCATTGCAAGAGCTTGGTTGACGCAGCAAAAATTTGTGTTAGCATTTTGTGAAGCGCAATCTTCGGAAGGTGGGGAGGGTGCAGTATTGGTTTTGACAAAAAACTGTTCCGGCCAGTGCACATATTCTAATTTGCTATAATAGATGCTCGATAACCTTCTGATATATAAGAGGTTATCGAGTTTTTTATGTAAAAAAAATGATTAAATCTAGAAGAGTTCATATTGGCAGGGAGATTTCTTTTTAGATAATCCAGAAGAGTCTTGAAATGAAATAATTTTTTCGTACTGTTTATCGGTAAACTGTAAAATGCTAATTTTTCCACCTATTGGGAGGTAGTGTTCTATTTTCTTGGCAAGTGTATCCACTTGTGCTGTACTGGAGCAAAAACGCATATAAACAGAAAATTGAGCCATTTCAAACCCTAGATTCAACAAATGATTCCGAAAATCTGTAGCGGCTTTTCTGTCTGCTTTTTCTATAACTGGCAAATCAAACATAACAAGCATCCACATTAGTCTATAGCTGAATAGCATTTTAGAGTTTAAATTGCTAAGTACAGTTCATCATAGGTTGGGAATTTAACTGGAAATTCAAGGCAGTTGGTTTCGCCTAGATAGAACTGCGCTAACGAAATTGCACATTTTTGAATACAGATGGTCAATGGCGAGATACCAGCGTTTGTTTTAATATCAACAAACATAGTGAGCGCTATCTTTTTCTTAGTTTCGGAGTTTACCTCAATTTTGTTATTTTGATATAATTGCCACACTTTAAAATCAACTATTGGCCTAAAGGGCTCCATAACATCATCAACCAGTCTTAAGGCATTATTTTCATTTTTATGATGAATGCCAATAGTGGGATGCAAAACAGCGCATGTTATAGCACGTGCTACCGTTGCTCTAAGTACCGTATAACCATAATTTAATAATGCATTAATACCCCCAGCGTTCTTATCTCGACGAAATGTTGTGCCGAACAATAAAGGCCAATATCTTCTTGCGCCTTGAGCTTCTACATTAGTTGGATCACCAGATCTTACTTTGCTGATTAAATTCTGCAATTGATTAGGTGATGAACCTATTTTTTCTAAAACAGCTGCTTGCCAACTTAGTTTAGATTTAATTATTTGCATCCACAATTTCTTGTTAGCTGGAAGATTAGCAGCAATTTGAGCATCAAAACGTTTCGCTTGTTGATAGTGACCGTCAACAGAGAACAGTATGCCTGCTACATTATGGTTAGTGCCACAAATTATAAAAGGTATGCCGCGCTCCGCTAAGGCTACCAGTAGATTATTTGTGTAGCTTAACCCATAAGCGTTACCAACTACTGCAATAATGTCGTCCAATGGGACTTTATGAGTTTCGTTTTGTTGGCAATCTGCAAAATTTTTTACGACCAAAAAACCACGAAATACTGATAAATGTTTTTTATCATCAGCAATTTCAACGATTTTGCCTAGCATAGTAATTTACTTTTTCCAAATTGATGTTTTACCGATAGGGGAGACTGTTACAAAAACAGCATTCATCTTTTGTAAAGAACCTGCATATTTACTGAGATATTTAAATGTATTATGTTTATCCCTATCGCGTGCATCAATATTCGCTTCGTGCGGTTCAGCCAAGTAAAACTGACCATTGTCTGATATTCTAATAACACGCATTAATTTTATAATGCCATCAATCTGTAGTTTAACGTAATCATTAATCATGAGACGCATAACAAGAGGCTTTCCGGATTGGCTAAGCGTTGGATTCCTGGGCTGCTTTATACCTTTAGATTCACCTAATTTCCTAATGATTTGATATGCCTCAAAGGTACTGATGACGTCGCCTTGCCATTTCTCTTTGTCATTTTTCAAAATTTCGATTGCATAGTTATTTCCCCCTACATAGCCCTTGTAGGGCAATATATGCCCCAATGCATCTTTTTTATGTCTGTTTGGATCATTACTGCTATTTATTTGGATAAGTTGTTTTTTCTCATCTTTTCGTATTCTTTTATCCGAATCCTCGTTTTTTGCCAATCTTGTTGCTGTGCCATCTGCTTTAATCCCCCAAGCTGTTTCTTCATGCATAGCACCTTGATATCCGTGATCTGGTTTATGGCTAACTGTGATATGCTGTAGATGAAATTTGACATCCTCTCTATAAGTTGGCCAGGGTAATGGCATATTACTGACAAGCCTCTTCAAGCCAAATTCACCAGTTCTTTTATTAGCGTCTGCAAATTTTTTCAATAATCCTTGGTCAGTAATACCGATAACAGCAGCATCCAAAGCATGATGCTTATGATCGTTACGGTTTTTCTCCTCATTTCCGGAAAGGAGCTGATTTAAACCAAATTTCCCACGTAGTTTTGCTGTCATCCTGCCAGGAATAGCTCGTACATGGTTTGGTGGGCAAATAAGAGACAAATACTTCAAAGCAACTACTGAGATATAGGCTGTATCATTCAAAGCTCTAGCAAGAAAGTCCTTATTATTTTTTAGCCAATCTGCGTATCCATCTTTTGCAAATCGCCGCCCTTTGTTTTTTGGCATTAAAGCAGCACACTGCAAGATATCATCATAATTATATCCTGATTCATTTTTAACTCCGAAAGCTTCGTAAGGCGTGTCATTTCCTTTAATACGATTGGCTCTATTGATACAGACTGTTTTATTATTTAAAGAATCATCTAGAGTTCGCGAGAACGGTAGGATATGCTCTATTTCAACCTCGCTTGATAACAATCGATTTATACTTATTTGTGTTCCGGTGTATGGGCACCTACGGTTTGTTTCATCATTTGGATTGAGTTCATACCAGAGCTGCATTTTTTGTAGCATTTCGCGACGCTCAGATTTATCAAGCATATCAGGATCTCGCCCAATGGCTTGGCATGCTGTACTTAACATGATTTGGTTTCTATCTTGATTTTGTTTTTGTTCTGCTTGGATTTCTTGTTTCTTTTTCTTTGATAGCTTCAAATCTCTTGTAACTTCCAAAGTGACCTCGGATGGATGACCATAGCGCTCAATAATAGCGTTGACAACTTTTCGCAATTGATTGAGCCCAACATGCACAGTTGGGTTAGCTATTTTTCCAAAACGCTCTTCATCATTTCTTGGGTTTTCTTTGGGAAAACCAACATATCTATTCAAAGGATTTCCATAATATGGCAAGCTATCCATTACTTCACCTGTCTGCTGTGCATGTGACCCGGCAGCTTTGTCGTAAGTAATGACTCCTTCCATCAGTTTTGGAAGAACTTTATCTAACGCAGCTTTGCTTAAACGACTATAACCTTCTGGCAAACTAACATTTGCAATGTTTGTAGCCTTTTGCCGATCAATATTAAAGTGATTAACTAACCAACCAATCAGCTCTTGTTCGCTTGGTTCATTCAATAACTTGTCTACTATTGCATCTTGTTGCGTAAGATTAAAGCTATCCCAATTACTACCAAAATATTCATCTCTTACTAAGATTGACGCGGTGATGTTACCCTTCAAAACAGTTCGCTTACAATCTTCTAAATTAAAAGTTGCGTCCTTTGCTGTGGCTAACAGAGGAGCAATAGTTTTATCGGTTTTAATTTTTTTGAAAGTTACTTCACGTTTATTTTTCAGTAAACTAATCACTTGATCTCTTTGTGTCTTATCGAGTGATTTTTCTTGAAAGCCTGGCAAAACGATTTTTAAATTATTGACTTCTTGATAGATTCTAAAAAATTGAGCGCTGGGTAGGGCTATTGGGGCGCGCTCTTCATCTGGTAATAAGGTACATCTTCCTGGCTGAATAGGTTTTAATGGACGTTGAAATAAAAGAATATCTTTTAGTTGTTGTTTACTTACTTCGTTAAATAATTGTGGATTACATTGCGACTGTTTAGTCCAGAGTGTATCAAATTCATGCTCAATCATAGATCTATCAGCATAAAAATCATAAGAGCTATCTTTTTTAGTTTTGCCATGTAGTCTAGCTCGTACACTTAGCCCTTGTTCATGTCGCTTGGCTAGCCATTCCCCTAAGGTGCGACAGGATTCCTGCTTTAATTTTTCTCGTAATGTAACAATTGCTTGTTTTAATGTACTGCTATCGCGATCCTTTTTATCTGTTTTTCTGTTACTTAAGAAGCCCCTACGTTGATTGATATGGAACAATGCCCTAGCAAATTCTGGTCCAGATAGTGGTGCGTCTAATCCTTTGGCGCGGATTTTATAGGGATCTAATTGAACATATTGCTTGCGCTCTGTCAAAGCAGAAGGGAAAAAACCAAGTTCCGTTAATTTATCTTGTAGCCGGTTTTTTCTTTTTAAAAGTCGATCGCGTCTTCTGCGCATTTGCCTTGCAGCTCTTCTTGAAAAGGCTAGCGAAGTTCCATCTTTCGGATTTCTACCATCCGAAAATTCTGACGCCCATTTTGATTATGGACTGTGGCTCAGCAGTAGCGCTCTCGGTTGTATTTTTTAGTTTAATAAGACACCAACCAATTGAGCTAGTCCCAATATCCAGCGCTAAGCGATAATTAAGTTTTGAGAGCATATTTTTTATAGTTAAGAAAGTAGTTGACAATTCCTAGAAAAGCATTTAACCTGCCCAAGCCTGAAGTTGATTAGGATATGTGCTTTGGACGCTAACAAGCCGAAAAATGCACCAAATGCTGAGCCACCTTGTGTGGCTCTTTTTATGTCTAGCAACAAATGATACGCTATAAACCTTATAACGATCCGAGGCGCTAATTCTAACTAACTTTTACTAATTTTACAAACTGTTATTATTTTAGCAAATTAGTAAACTTTTTATACTTAACCAACCTTGAATTTTTATTGTAAAAAATCGCCAGTAAAAAACCGCCACCCCAAATTAAGAAGTAGCGGTTTCAATTGTAATCCAATAGAGTTGTCTTATTGTTTAGTCAGATGTTCAGCAATATGTTTTTGCATCCCAACCCGATACACCACTGAAGAAATGATCAACCCAACAAACCAAGCGTACGTATAGATATCTTTCCAAATTTGTCCAATATTTGCAAAAGCTTCTGGAGCTGCTGCGCTTAAAAAACCTGGAATATTGGGTAAGACACCTAAAACAAAGGCAATAACAGCCACCTTATTCCATCCACCACTATACTGATAGATACCTTTATCTGTGTAAAGATCCTTCACATTCAGTTGTGTCCGACGGATTAAAAAATAGTCCACAATTAAAATACCTGCAATGGGACCGAGCAGGGCAGAATACCCAATTAACCAAACAAAGACATAGCCACCTGTAGAAGTCAAAAGCTTCCAAGGCATCATGATGATGGCAATACCTGCTGTAATATAACCACCGATCTTATAAGTAATCAATTTTGGGTTGAGTGATGAGAATCCATAAGCTGGCCCCACCATGTTAGCAGCAAGGTTAACACTAATGGTATCAACTAATAAAACAGTCAAAGCAATTAAAACAGCAATACCAGTCATACGTCCCGCTAAAGTAATCGGATCCCAAATGGCTTCACCGTAAATCACTACCGTCGCCGAAGTGACGATGACAGCAAGTAAAGACAAGGCACCCATGGGGCCAGGTAAACCGATAGCTTGCCCGATAATTTGGTCTTTTTGTGATTTAGCAAAACGCGTAAAATCGGGAATGTTAAGCGCAAGAGTTGCCCAAAACCCTACCATAGCTGTTAAAGAAGGCCAAAAAACTTGCCAGAACTGACCTGCTTTGGGACCACCTTCTGCAAATTGAGAAGGTTGATCTAAAATGGGACCAAAACCACCTGCTTGATCATAAACCCACCATAATAAAACAAAACAAATCAAAATCTTAATGGGTGCAGTGTAGGTTTCTAGGTTTCGAATAGAGGTTAGCCCATGGACAATGAAGTAAAATTGCAGTCCCCAAAAAATCAAAAAGCAGACGAATTCTGCAAAATTAATCCCTAAAAAAGGTAACGCTTCTCCACCGATGGGTGCACCGATAATCAAACCGCCTAAGGTATAGATCATCGTGCCACCAATCCAAGTTTGGATACCATACCATCCGCAAGCCACAACAGCTCGCAAAAAAGCAGGTAATTTAGCCCCTAAAGTACCGAAAGCGGCTCGCATCAACACAGCAGAGGGAATTCCATACTTCACGCCAGCATGGCCAATTAATAACATGGGAATTAACACAATAATATTCGCTAAAAATACAGTCCAAACCGCTTCATCCCATGACATCCCACTGCTAATTAAGCTAGCAGCTAAGAGATAGGCTGGTACACACATGACCATACCAATCCATAGTGAGGCAAAATGATACCAAGCCCAAGTATGATCTTTGGGTTGAGTTGGCGCCAAGTCATCATTCCACAGATCTTCATGGCGATCTTGTGTTTCTTGCGGCATCTTGATTCTCCTTGTCATGTCGTTACAATCCTGATCGTATAATTTGAAAAATATAATAGATACAGTTTGAATCAACCAACAGCATCAGCTATCTTTCCATTATACACTATCTTGATTCCAAGCAATTTTGCCTGTGCCAGCCTTCATCTAAATAACCTGTTTTTTTAAAGATACCTATCTTAGGTTTTAATTACCCAATGTTGCAACCATAATCGCTTTGATCGTGTGCATGCGGTTTTCTGCTTGCTCAAAAGCGATGTTATAGGCACTTTCAAAGATATCTTCGGTAACTTCTATACCCTTGGCCAGCACAGGGTAGGTTTTCGCAATGTCTTTGCCTACTTTTGTTTCTGCATTATGAAAAGCGGGCAAGCAGTGCATGAATTTTACTTTCTTATTACCGGAAGCATCCATCAAGCCTTGATTGACTTGGAATGGCATCAATAGCTTGATGCGCTGATCCCATGCTTCAATAGGTTCGCCCATGGAGACCCACACATCGGTGTGAATAAAGTCCACTCCTGCTACAGCTGCTTTAGGGTTATCGGTGATCAATAAACGTGCTCCGGTTTTTCGAGATAAGTCCTGAGCAATTTGAATGAGTTTTGTGTCAGGCTGTAGACTCTTTGGCGCACTAATACGCACATCCATTCCTAAAAGCGCACCGATGATCATTAACGAGTTGCCCATGTTGTAGCGTGCATCGCCAACATAAGCGTAAGCAATTTCAGATAAAGGCTTATCCGCATGTTCAATCATCGTGAGAACATCAGCGAGCATTTGCGTGGGGTGCCATAGATCGGTTAGGCCGTTGTAAACTGGTACGCCAGCATATTGTGCCAATTCCTCCACCATGACCTGGCTAAATCCACGGTATTCAATGGCATCAAACATACGACCTAATACCCGTGCTGTATCTTTCATGGATTCTTTATGGCCAATTTGCGAACCAGATGGATCCAAATAGGTGACATGGGCTCCTTGATCATGAGCGGCTACTTCAAAAGCACAGCGGGTACGTGTGGATGTTTTTTCAAAAATCAAAGCGATATTTTTACCTGTTAAGCAAGGTATTTCTGTACCACTATATTTTGCGCGTTTTAAGTCACGCGCCAAGTCCAGCAAATAACACAACTCGCGTGGCGAAAAATCGAGCTCTTTTAAAAAAGAGCGATGACGTAAATTAAAAGCCATACCGTAATCTCCTTCGGATATCCCCTAAAAACCGCTAAGCGTTAAGAGATGACATACTCTTAACGCTTAAATGATTATTCAGAATAGTGATTAAAATTTGACTTCGTCGCGTAATAACGGACAAGTCATGCAATGACCACCTCCACGACCACGCCCAAGTTCTGCAGAAGGAATTTCAATAAATTCGACCCCCGCTTTTCTGAGTAGGCCGTTAGTGTGTGTGTTACGATCATAGCCGATGACTTTACGACGATCAATTGCAATGACATTAATCCCGTCATCCCATTGCTCACGCTCACGTCCGAAGACATCACCACCGACTTGAAGAACTTTAAGATTTGATAAACCAAGGGCTTTTTTGTAAACGTCAACGATATTTTTACCCTCATGTCTCTCATAACGCACTTCCCCTGCTTTGTCGCCCGCATATATGCTGGTACAGATAATTTGGTCCGTTACATCAGGGAAAATATTGAGTAAATCAATATCAAGTATTGAAAAGACAGTGTCTAAGTGCATAGCAGATCTTGAGCGAGGCATTTGACAAGCGATAACCCGCTTGGCTCCATCAGGTTGGCCTAAAACGGCTTTAGCGACTTGTTCTACAGCTTGTGGCGAAGTGCGCTCACCCATTCCAATTAAAGCAACACCTTTGCCGATGGGCATTACATCACCACCTTCTAAGGTTGCTAAACCATGATCCGTGTCCGCATCGCCCCACCAAACTTTGACATGACCCGCAAAATGGGGGTGGAATTGATAGACAGCTTGCATGATCAATGTTTCTTGGCGACGAGCTGGCCAGTACATTGGATTGACCGTTACACCACCATAAATCCAACAACTTGGGTCACGCTGAAACAAAGAATTTGGAATCGGTGGAAAAACAAAATCAGCATCTTCCAGGTAACTACCCAGTAAGCCCTTTGTTTTAAAGGGTAACTCAAAGCGTGCTAGGCCACCAATCAAATATTCAGATAGCTGTTTTGCTGGAATAGTATCTAGCCATGCTCGCACGTCTTTGGCCAATTCTAGGCCGAGTGTTTTGGTCGTAATTTTACGATCCAAAATCCAAGTTCGTGCTTTAGTGTCTTCCAATATCTTGGCGAGCGCATCATGTAATTCAATAACATGAGTGCCATTTTTTTCAAGTTCCGAGACCAAAACAGCATGATGTTTTTGTGCTTGTTCCACCCAAATCACATCATCAAACAATAGGTCGTGACAATTATCAGGCGTTAGTCTTGCATGTGCAAGGCCAGGTCGGCAAACCATCACATCCCGCAATTTACCGCATTCAGAGTCCACGCCAAAGTGATTCATCTATATTTCCCCAATTCAACTATTAAAAAAAACACACGGTGTATTTTTGTCTGTATTACGACACCTACCCCTCTAAAATAACGTTACCAATCGCACCTGTCGTGATCAATAAATAGACCGCATAGACACCTAAAGCTACAATTAAGCATGCTAGAAGTGCTTCATAGCCTTTGAAAGGTTGCTGACCCTGCTCGCGTTTGGCCCACCAGTAAAAAAATAGGCCCGGCGCATAAAACAACATGGAGGCCAATAGATAAGATAAGCCTGCAGCATAAATGAGCCATACCCCATAGCCAGATGCAATAAGACCGATAAGGATATCTTTGGTGGACTTACCGTTTTTATAGCCCTCTCCACGGAGAGCAACCATAAGGGCGAATAAACCGCTCAGCACATATGGCACGAGGATCATTGAAGCGGCTAGTGCGATTAAACTGAAATAACCCGCATCACTTTTTAAGATCCATAGTAGAGAAAGTTGTACGAGACCATTGGTTAGCCACAGTGCTGCAGTGGGTGCACCATTCTTATTGAGTTGACTAAATATTTTTGGAAATACCCCGTCTTTTGCAGCAAGGTAGGGTGTCTCAGCTGCCAAAAGCGTCCAAGCTAGTAAACCACCTCCGACAGAGATCAGTAAAGCAATTTTAATCAAGCCAGCCCCCCAAGGACCCACCGCATGTTCTAGGACACCAGCCATGGATGGATTTTGTAGCTTGGCTAATTCTGGCTGCGTGAGAATACCAAAAGATAAAAGTGAGACAGCCATGAGTAGAGCTATGGTTAACAAAAACCCAATGATCGTTGCTTGCCCCACTGATTTCATTGATTCAGCGCGGCTTGAAAACATGGAAGCTCCTTCAATACCGATGAATACCCATACGGTGACTAACATACAGCCTTTTACTTGATCACCAATGGAACCCAATTCCGGAGTCCCCCAAAAATCGAGCTTAAAAGTTTCTAAGTTAAAGACAACAAGCGCAATAAGCGCGAAGAGCAAAATGGGTACTACTTTAGCAACTGTGGTTATGGTATTAATCAAGGTTGCCCCTTGAATACCACGCAAAATTAGAAAATGGAACGTCCAAACTAATACGGAAGCTCCTGCTACCGCATAGGGTGTTGTCCCGGCTCCAAAAAAACCCAGCGCTTCAAACATACCGAGCGCCGAGAAAAAGGCAACGATATAGGCAAGATTACCAGTCCAAGCGGAGAGCCAATATCCCCAGGCTGAATTAAAACCTACATAATCGCCAAACCCTGCTCGTGCGTAGCCATAGACGCCACCTGTAATATCGGGTTTGCGCGTTGCAAGATTCAAAAAAGCGAACGCTAACATTACCATACCGAAAAAAGTAATGATCCAAGCGATGATTAAAGAGCCAGCTCCAGAGGTGGCTGCCATATTTTGCGGTAGCGCAAAAATACCGCTACCAATCATTGAGCCAACTACTAGCGCAACCAACGCAGCTAGTTTTAACTTTGGAACATTTTCCGTAGACATTGTTTCATTCCTTATAAAGTTCACTACAACTCAATAACACCTTCTTACAAGACACGTGGTGTTTATACTACTTTACTGCATCCTTTTCAAGGATTCCCCGATCAAAATAACGCTTTTAGTGATTTACTTTTTTAATGCGATGCTTAGGACAAGAGTTTAACAAGACTAAAGCAAAAACGATCGGACTGGTATTATCATAATTTAGCTAGTTATATGATGCACTTACCTTTAATATGGTTTAAATGGATTGGATCTAGAAATTTAAATTGAAGGATCGCTCCTTATTGAAATGCATAGTACTTTAATTTGTCACTTAGCGATTTGGTCACACTGACGCGAACTATTTTTCTGAAGTAAAATGGTCGTCTGTATGGCAGTTTTTGATCCTGCGATTCCTGTGATTCACGTAGTGCGCTACCTATCTGTAAGGTTTTTTCATGTTATTGCCCGCTTCGTACATTTTTTTACATGCTTTCTTAGCACAGTTTGTCTATTTTGCTGTTTCGGTTACCCTTGTTGTTACACTTTTATCGCTTGGGCTTTCCACTACATCCATTGCGGTTGTTTTAACGGCTTTTATTGGGTCATACCGTGCCGGTCGTATTATTTTTGCACCACTGATTAATAAAATCCCTATACAGATGGGTTTGTTGCTCGGTTGTATTCTTGCTGCGCTCGGTTTTTTTGTTGGTAGCTTTGTTAGTTCGATGGGGTTTATCACGCTTGCTATACTTATTGTAGGCATGGGTATGTCGGTTAATGTGCAAGTAACCAAGCAATCAATTTCTATGCGCAGTAACCATGCCCTTTATCGTCAAAAAGTATTTGCGCTATATAATGCAGCGACTAATATAGCAGCCATTCCAACACCCTTTATTGCTTTTTTGGTTTTGGAGGCTTATGGCAAAGATGTGTTGTATTGTTTGCTTGCCTTGATTTTTATTGTCATGGCTATTTTGGCAGCTTTAATGTCGCCATATCGCACCCAAACTATACCAATGGCTTTCCCAGCTTTGTGGAAACAATGCACGTTGTTACTTAAGCAAATGCCAATTTGTCGCATACTGTTAATCAATACATTCGGTTGGTTTTTTCGTGGTTTACTGTTGGCATTGATTCCCTTTTATTTTGTGGATTGTTTGCATCACATAACATTGATCAAATGGGCACAATTTTTTAAATCAACCGTGATGGCGCTTTTGCAGATGCCCATCGTTTTTTGGGTTAGAAAAAATTTTCGCACCCAAAATCAGGACATAATCTCCACGGCTTATTTTGGTTTTGCTTTATCTTTTTTATTTTTATGTATAAACAATGGTTATATTGGCATCATTGCTTTTTTAATCGTTTATTCAGCAGCAGAAATGTTATTTCTACCCAGCATTGAAACGCAAATCGTCTTACTTGCTAAAACCAATCATCGTGCTGCTCTTTATGGGGTAGCATCACTAAGTACAGGGTTAGGTGAGTGGATTGGTTGCATGATATTTTTACAAGCTTATGCCACCTTCAAAGCCAGCGAAAAAATACTCTTGCTGTGGCCGGCTTTATCGGTGCTAGGGGGCATATTGGCTATTGGATCAGCCCTTATTTGGCGTTATCACATTCAGCATCGTTCAACACATACTTACAGCGCATAGCGGTGCTCTTAGATTGCTGTAGTGACAGGTTAGCAAAGCATACAGCGACACAAGTGATAGTGATCAGAATGGGTATGGTCATACCCTGCCAATGTCCTAAAACTAGCTCTGCTATTAACGATAAAACTGGTACAAGTGGCGTAATTAAGGAGACTCTTGCGTCCCCAAGTTTAGCTAGGGCGTGCTGGAAGGTTAAGGCAGGTAGAATCACTGAAAAAATAGCTAAAAGCACTAATTGACCAATGAGCATGCCGTCATTGGCGAGTAAGTGCATGATATCTTCTCTACCCAACACAGCGGTGACTATGAGTAAAAGGATAAAGCGTGTTGAAAGCACATCAAGGATTGTGCAGCCTATTGCGTGATGTAAGCGTGCAGATTGGAACATATAAAGACCACTTGCTAGCCCTGCTAGGGTTGCCAGAACGATTCCTTGCCTTAAATGGTTAAAAGAAATCAGGCATTCATCAGATAATACCCTGACAACTACGAGCATTAATAGCGATACCGCAATACAAAGTACGCCGACTGTACGCAAGCTCTTCCATCTTGCTTGATGCGCAAAAACATCACAGGTTAATACAGTGATGGGTACCCAAGCTTGGCAAACAGCCGATTCAAATGAGGCTTCCGCAATCAGAATGGCTGCAAACATAGCAATCCAAGTAATCAAAGTGAGGATATTGAGCTTTAAAACAGTTTTCGGGCATGTACGGATTAATCGAAAAAGACTGATGCCCTGCATCACCTGTGCTACCCAAAAAAATAAGGACGCAACCAAAAAAATAACAAACGCTAAGGCCCAAATATTCACGGCGGTATGCGAGAGATCAAAAAATACCCATATGCCAGAAAGCCCAGCAGATAGGCAATATAGCAGTATGGCCAGTAAGCCACTATAGGATCTATCCATATCTAATCAAGCGCTTGCAACCCAATGGTGTTGGCATGACGTGACGGCTAAACAGTTCGAGCGTATAGACGTGTGTCGCGTAAATTTCCGTTTACGTCTAACTCATCACGATGTAAAACGCCTTCTAGCTTGAAATGAGCACGCTCTGCTAAGCGCCAACTTTTGTAATTTCGATCATCGATTCTTAAAAAGATGCGGTTAGCTCGTAAGTTTTGCATTGCATAGGCTGATAGGGCACGAACCCCTTCAGTCATGAGTCCCTGACCGCTGTAGTCTATATTGCCCCAATAGCCGATCTCAAATTGTCGTAGGATCCAGTTAGCCCGGTGTAAACCGCTACTGCCTACAAAATCACCATTCGTTTTTAATAAGAAAAAAATTGTGACATCCTCATTTAACCAGTATTTTGCGTAGGCTTGCCTGCAAAAGGTTTCTAATGCTTCAATGGTTACTCCATCTTTTGCCCAATGCATCGAAGGTTTGAGCGTTTCAATGGATTGACTAGCTGCTTGATAAAGCATCTGAGCATCTTGCGGTTCGGCAGCACGAATCAATAGGCGATCCGTTTTGATGGGTTGAGGAAAGATAGATTCGGTCATATTGTGAATTTTATTGCTAGACTTTTTATTATACATCCAAATAATTTATTTTAATTTATTTGGTTCTGTATTTTGATTCATCTTTCCATGCTAAAAATAATCATACTTATTGTGAAAAAAATGATTTGACAAATAAGCTAGTTGTAGTTCAATGTAATCAAATATAGTAACTTGATCCGAGGATCTGGATACAAGCTTGTTGCGGTTTTTGTGAATGAGGTGATTAGGGATAGCAACACTTGTAATTTTTGGAAATTCTAATGAAGAACTCTAAAGCTTTTTCTTTCAAGCTTGTTGCTGTAAGACGTACATCCGATCTTATTTTTTAAAAAACAATTCAGTACTGAGAAGTGTATTTTTCTTACGCATGTCAACGATCTACCGTGTTAGGTATTTTATTAGATGACTCTAATGCCCATCAACCGAATTTTAAAAGGCATTTCTATCAGATCAGCAAATAGAAAACAGTCTTTTAAATTGTCATCGGTAAAGTTGAAATCTATTTTAGTGGCCTTTTTTGGTAAGGAAATTTTTTGGCAGATTCCTCAGTAAAAAAAATCATGTGATTTAATCGTCTTATGCAAAATATTATCATCGGAGTTACGGGTTCCATAGCAGCTTGTAAAATTCCAGAGTTAGTTAAACAACTCCTTGCGCACAATTTTAGTGTAAAGGTTGCATTAACTCGCAATGCGCAACAATTTGTTGCGCTATCGGCTTTTCATAGCCTTCAATTAAAGGGACTATATACGGGTTGGACGAATGACCAAACAGAATCGACCGTACCCCATATTACATTAGCCAAATGGGCAGATTTGATTGTGATTGTGTCAGCAAGTGCTAATTTCATAGCAAAACTCGCACATGGTTTAGCAGATGATTTTTTAAGCACACTGTGTTTGGCCTCGGTAGCACCTATTTTTGTGTTTCCAGCAATGAATACGAATATGTGGCAAAACCAAGCGACCCAATCAAACGTGATGTTGCTTAACAATCGATCAATAACTGTTTTTGAGCCTGAGTACGGCTTACAAGCTTGTGGCAGTATCGGATTGGGTCGAATGCAAAAAATTGAAAAAATACTTCATCACATTATTGGTGCGAACCAAAGACCATTTTTAAATGGTTTACATATTTTAATTACTGCTGGGGCTACCCATGAACCAATTGATCCGGTTCGCTTTATCACCAATAGAAGTTCTGGAAAAATGGGCTATGCTTTGGCTGCTCAGGCATCTGCATTAGGTGCTCACGTTACTTTGATTAGTTGCAATAGCTGTTTTCTGATGCCTCCTATTTGTAAAGAGTTTATTACTGTAGCGACAACATCGGATCTATATAAAATTGTTACAGATAAAATAGCTCACCAAGATATTTTTATCAGCTGTGCTGCAGTATCGGATCATCGAGTCACTAACTATTCCACACAAAAAATAAAACGCACGCCTAATCAGCAGCTTGTGTTGGTTTGTGAACCCAATACGGATATAGTAGCTCATGTTGCTAAACACTATCCTATTTTTACCGTAGGTTTTGCTGCTGAAACCTGCCAGATGATAAAAAACGCCAAAACAAAACTAATATCCAAAGGAATTGATGTCATCATAGCTAACAATGTTTCTAGACGAGATATCGGTTTTGAAAGTGACTATAACGAAGTATATGTTATTTCAAGAACACAACAAACCAAATTGAAAAAAGCCCCAAAAACTAAGATAGCTCAAGATATATTAAAATTAATTCAACAAGCTTTTTTACAACAACAGATGCTAAGTTCAAAAAATAAGCTTTAAAATTTTTTAGCCCAATTGCGTTTAGTGCAGATCGTTATTCCGTCAATATTGACTAGTACAGGTGTTTTCGTAATCTTGTTAAGAGTATGCCAAGATTTCTTTTGCTATGCTAAGATTAGCCCCTAAATTAAATGATGAGTGTAGTTGCGACATTCTAAAACTCGTTAGAATTCCGGTTGATTAAGTGAATGGGTAAACATTTTGCACAACATTTTCGATAAAAACAAAGCAGGCACTGTGCTCATAGCGAGCACACTGACATTTGTTGTAAGTTATATGGTATGGATGATGTTTAGTGTCATTGGTGTACCAATCAAAAAATCTTTGAATCTTAGTGCTACTCAATTTAGCTTATTGACTTTTATACCGCTTTTGACTGGCTCAATTATGAGAGCACCACTTGGCATTTTATCAGATCGTTTTGGTGGTCGTATAACAATATTGGTTACACTGCTCCTGGCAATTGCGCCAGTTTGGTTAGTCAGCCAAGCTTCGTTATACTGGGAATTTTTATTACTTGGCTTATTTATTGGTTTAGGCGGAGCAACATATGGAGCTGGTATTCCCTATATCGCGCATTGGTTTCCGAGAAATCGCCAAGGTTTTGCAATGGGCATCTATGGTGCAGGAAGTGTTGGTGGCGCACTCGGCAATCTAGTAGCTCCAGTATTGATAGCCATTGCTGACTGGACAATGGTTCCGAAGATTTATGCTTGCCTTTTAGTGGCGACCGTATTTTTATTTTGGTTATTTGGTTATTCGAATTCGCACCCTTTTGTAGCAAAAAAAATACCTTTTATGCAACAGCTGAAAGTTTTAACAAACTTTAAAGTATTGCAACTATGCTTATACTATGCCATATCTTTTGGAGCATTTGGTGCACTTAGTTTTTGGATGGTATGGTATTACGTAGTTGAATTCAATTTAACGCTTAAGAATGCAGCTTTTCTAACAGCATGCTTCACTTTTCCAGCGAGTATATTTGGCGTATTGGGCGGATGGTTGGCAGATAGATATGGAGGTCGTACTACTACTTTTTGGGTACTGCTAGTTAGTAGCATCTGTTTGTTATTTTTGTCTTGCCCAAGTACCTATATCACAGTCGGCACCAATAAGTTTAGTATCGGGCTTAATGTTTATATCTTTACAATTATTATGTTTATTGAAGGTGTTGCTTGGTCTATAGGAAAAGCTAGCATTTATAAATGGATAAGTGAAGATCATGCAAACCAGATAGGAGCAGTTTCTGGTGTAGTCGGTGCAATGGGCGGTATAGGAGGGTCAGTATGGTTGATTTTATTTGGAATTTTATTAGATCTGACTGGTATTCGTTCCACTGCTTTTATGTTGCTATGGTTAGTCGTTTGTTCAGCGTTAGCACTCATGCGGTTTGCCAATAATAAATAGTATATTGTACTTTTATCGCCGATATTATCTTTACATAAAAAGCAATGCGATAAACGCATTGCTTTTGCCAATTCCTTTAAAAAATAACGACCAAAGCATTTTGATATCGTTTCAGGATGAAATTCTTTAAAGTTGCGCTATTAATTGCTTTAGCCAACTTTTGAATGGATGCTGATTTTTGGTTATCTTTCCTAGCTGCCAATACATTGGCGTATGCAGAGCGGCTATCCTCAAGAATTAAAGCATTTTTTGGAGAAAGTTTTGCAAGTAACGCAAAATTTGTATTAATACAAGCCAAATCAACTTGTCCCAACAATCGAGGCAATACAGCGGCATCCAACTCTTTTACACGTAAATTTTTAGGATTCGAGATAATATCCTTGGTTGTTGAGAAAAGATTATTTGGCTTTTTCAGTTTTAGTAAACCATGATGGTGTAATAAAAGGAGTGCGCGTCCTCCATTAGAAGGATCGTTCGGAATGACAACGGTCGCACCATGTGGCAATTCTTTAATAGAGCGATATTTACTAGAATATATTCCAAAAGGTTCAATATGCACTTTAGCAATTGGCACCAAATTGGAGTGATGTTTCGCATTAAAATCATTCAAAAAGGGAGCATGTTGAAAAAAATTCGCATCAAGTTTTTTAGCAAACAATTGTTGATTGGGTTGCACATAGTCTGTAAAAACGACGATACGTAGATTAACGCCTTGCTTGGCTAGGATGGGTTTAAGAAATGTCAAAATTTCAGCATGAGGCACGGGCGACGCACCAACGACAAGGGTTTGCGCGGCAAAAGCTGACGAAAAACCAGCCGTTAAACATAACAATAATATAGCGATATATTTTTTAATCATCACTTACTCCTTGTAAAAGGAATTACTAATGAGAGACAACGCGTACCAACCAATCTCCGAGTTCTTGAATGATTGCAACCATGATTGCTAGAATGACTATCGTGACTACCATGACTGCTGTTTCATAGCGATAATAGCCATATCGGATCGCCAATTCCCCTAAGCCACCGCCACCGAGTGCACCGGATAAAGCTGAATAAGCTAAAAGGGTAATTGCTGTGACTGTGATAGAGGCAACAATACCCGGGAAGGCTTCTGGCAATAGACCCTTATAAATAATTTGCCATAAGGTTGCGCCGAGTGATTGCATGGCTTCAATTATGCCGCGATCTACTTCACGTAATGCAATTTCCACGAGCCGTGCAAAAAAAGGTGCTGCGCCAATAATAAGTGGTAGGACGACTCCTCGTATACCGATGACATCCCCCATGACCGTAGCCGACAAAGGGATCACAGCTACCATTAAAATTAAAAAAGGCATCGAACGCAACGCATTAACAATTTGCGATAAAATATTATAGAGCCAAAGTTTTTTTAATAATCCGCCCTGTGCTGTGAGAAACATAATAATGCCTAGCGGTAATCCGATGAGCAAGGTAAAGGGTAGGGCGGCTAAAACCATATAGAGTGAATCAAGTGTTGCAAAACCTATTTCCACCCAATCAATACTGGTTATATCCCAATGCATGACTAAACCCTTTCTTTTTAACTGTTTGAGGCAATATAATTTCAACCGTTACGAGATTGGCCTCAAAATACGCTTTAACCAATTGCAATGTTTTATCGCTTCCCTTAAGTTCAAGCACAAGTTGTCCATAAGGGGCATTTTTTAGTTTTGCTACTGAGCCTTGCAATAAACTAAATTGCACATCAAATTGTTTGGCGACCTTATTTAAAAAAGGCTCGCTAGTTGTTTTACCAATGAAAGTAAGGCGCCAAATTTGGCCCTGTATATTGTGTAGCACTCCTGACTCAATGAGTTCATCGGTATGCTGTAATTGGCCAATCATGCGTCGCGTCACTGTTTTTTGGGGGCGCAAAAAACATTGCAGGACTGAACCCATTTCAATGATACAACCCTTGTCTAATACGGCTACTTTATCGGCAACACGCCGAATAATATCCATTTCATGAGTAATTAATACAACAGTGAGATGAAATTTACGATTAATTTTGGCAATCAGATCCAAGATATCATGGGTTGTTTGTGGATCTAAGGAATTGGTTGCTTCATCACATAATAAAATACCTGGTCTATTCGCCAGTGCTCTTGCAATACCAACTCTTTGTTTTTGCCCACCTGAGAGTTGTCGAGGATAATGATTTGCTAAATGATGCAAACCAACTAATTTGAGTAATTCGACAACACGTGCATCTTGATCGAATTTGGATAATACGCCAACTAACTCTAAAGGAAGTCGTATATTCTCTGCAACTGTTCTGGAGGATAACAAATTGAAATGCTGAAAAATCATGCCGATTTGCTGGCGCAGACTACGCAAAGCAGCTTGATTTAGTTCGGTAATATTAGTGTTATCAATGAAGATGGTACCACTATCGGGCTTTTCTAGAAGATTGATAAGGCGAATGAGCGTACTTTTGCCCGCACCAGAATAGCCAATGATACCGAATATCTCACCAGCCTCAACAGCAAAACTTACCTGTTGCAGTGCTGTAATGCGTTGTTTATTAACAATATAAGTCTTATTGACAGCTTCTAAACGAATCGAATACATTTTTCGCCTTTGCTATACATCATCACATGTTACTCAAAAACAACTAAAGCCAAACACAACAAGCTTGCACTACACAAGCACGTTATCTTTCAGCACATGCACATGACTCGAGCAAAGAAAGCCATTTGAGAACTTTAAGAGACAATCGGCTGACTAAAAAAACCAACTCCACAATGGGAATATAACATATTCTTTAAAAGAATCCAATTAAAACTTAGCAAGGTATAACATAGCTTCCAATACACTACCTGCGATTGCACGTGCTTTGTCAGAAATAGTCATAGGATCTATTTTACTGCCGCGCGGATCAACATCACCAATTTTCATTGCTTGATGCACGGCTGCGCCAGAATGAATTAAGCCGCGTAACATGCCATCAATAGGAGCTAATACAGGTGTTTTATCTATATAAGCGATAATTTGTGTTTTTTTGACAAGATCACCAATGCGTGCTTTGGCGATGAATCGCCCATCTATTGGTGCACGCACGAGTCGTTCATGGGCATAACCCATAATGCTACCTGGTTCGCCTGTATTATCTTCGGCACAGCCTTCATAAATTACTTTGCCAAGATTGTGTCCTCTATTTGTTTCAATAACTGCACGGCAATCTTGCCCTGCTGTGAAGCCAGATCCCAACGCAATGACGATAGGCGCCATATTTATTTCCGTACCAAGATTTTTTTTAGCCAAGATAGCATCTATGACATAAGTTGGTGATAAAGATTGAATATGATTGCCGGATGGATCAACTAAGACAGCAATACAGTTTTGTTTTAATATCGTATCGACTTCACTTCGATTATTTGCCTTATTTGCTTGAATACCTTCAACTGTCATGGATCCTAAACGGATAGCTTCAGAAAACGCAACTGTATTACGAATTGAGGTCGGTTCAGCAACATCAAGCATCGCAATCCGAAAACCTGCTTTATGCAATCGTACAGCAACACCAGTGCCCATTTCGCCAGCTCCACGAATGACAACAAGCCGCTCTTTTTGTAAAGCAGTCATTCGATAAAGTGGTAAAGCAGAGGTTTGATTTTTAACGCTCAGTATTTCTGCCATCACACTTATCGCAATTTCTTCAGGTGTCTCAGCACCAATATCTAGTCCTACTGGTGAATGGATATGGTGAACAACGGTTTCCGGTACACCATTTTGAAGAAGCATATTTAACAAAATTTGTGATTTATGGTGGCTTGCCATAATACCAAGGTAGCGTATGGATTGATTAGCAAGCGTAGCGAGGGCAACTCGATCTTCATGATTAGTTGCTATAATGACATAGGTTGCTGGATTAAAATTAACTTCATCAATGGCTGCCTTTAATTTTTTGCCTAAAATACATTGAGTCCCTTCCGGGAATAAGTGTTCAGCAAGATTAGGTGCGTAGGTATCTAATACAGTAATAGAAAAACCTAAACGGTGAGCAAGATATGCAATAGCGCGATTAACATGACCTCCACCAACAAGAACGAGTTGAGCTGATTGTCCAAATACATTGATGAGGACTTTGGCAGATCCCCCACAGTCCATATGAAGTGCCTCTGTGCCGTGATGTGATAAATTACCGCTTATTAAGCGAGGCTCCCCTAAACGAATCGCTTCTAAGGCTTCCTTGATCACAAAACGCTCCAGCATACCACCGCCGATAGTACCGATAATGGTGCCATCTGTTTTGACGATCATTTGTGCTTGATGCCTCGGTGTGGAGCCTTTTGTTTCGACTATTACCGCTAAAGCAAAAGGAATACGCAACGCTTCCAGTTGAGCGATTTGCGCAAAAAAATGGTTCATATAGCCTCTTTAATTTAAGTAATTCTGCTTAGCCAAATATTATTTTATTTTGCAGGGGATTCCATTGTTTTTGCAAGAGCTGCTTGAACGGCATCAATAACTTTTTCATAGCCCGTGCAACGGCAAAGATTTCCAGCCAACTCACGGCGAATTTTTTCTCGAGATAACATTTGACCGCTATATTTTTCAATGATAGCTGTACTTGTCATAATGAGTCCTGGAGTACAAAAACCACACTGTACAGCACCTTTATCAACATATGCTTGCTGAATAGAAGATAAAACACCATTTTTATGTTCGCCTTCTGCTGTGCGAATCGTTTTTCCATCTGCCCAAACTGCAAGTTGAATGCAAGTGTCTGTAGGTATGTTATCCACCAATACTGTACAAGATCCACACTCACCAACACCGCAACTTTCTTTAACAGATGTAAAGCCATTTTCCCGCAATAATTCCAAAAGTGATAATCGTGGATCAATTTCAAATTGATAAGGCTGTTCATTGATCACGCAAGAAATTTTAGTCATGCTCTATGCTTCCTCCTGCGTTTGCGATGGCTTTTATGACAACGCGCTTAGCTAAAGTGTGGATAATTTGTAAACGAAAGGCTTTACTTGCTCGCCAAGAATCGCGAGGTGATACATCTTTTAATACTGCCTGCTGAATCTTGTTTAGCGTATCTTCATTAACAGGTTGATTTAATGCGGCTTTTTCTGCTGTTGGTGTGCGAATCGGCGTAGGTGCGGCAACGCCATAGGCGAGCTTAAATAAGCGAAAAACACCATTTTCAATACGGCAAGCCGCAGCACAACCAATGGTTGCAATATCCATTGCTTCACGAATAGCGTATTTATAGTAAGAACCACCGACTTGCTGGTAATTTTCTTTTCTAAACAAAAAAGCTGTTGCAATTTCATTGTGCTTTAAATCAACTTTACCAGGTGCTAAATAAAACTGCTCAAGTAGCATCTTTCTTGCGCTATTTAAGGAAGTGATCTCAACTTCTGCTCCTAACACGATGGAGGGGGGGGTTGCATCGGCACTGGGTGCACCATTACAAATATTACCTCCTATCGTTGCTATATTACGAATTTGAGGACCAGCAACCGTTGTCAAAGCCTGCGCTAGTGAAGGAATAGTCTGAGCAATAATATCAGACTCCATAATTTGAGTAAAAGTTGTGCCACTGCCAATACGGACGGTACCATCTTCAAGTTCTTTAATGTAAGTCAATTCTTTTAAATGATGGATATCGACCAAGTGCTGTAAACGTTTATTGTGATGGCGTAGTTTAATGAGTACATCAGTGCCTCCGGCGACAAGGCAGGCTTCTGGATTATCTACTAGCAGTTTCAGGGCTTTGTTAAGGGAATCAGCACGATGATAGGTTTTAATGTCATACATGATCAATTCCCTTTAGCAGTCCATGTGCAATAAAGTTCTGATAAAGCACTCTTGGTGTGATAGGCATTTCATTAATCTTAACACCCGTTGCCATCCACACTGCATTTCGAATTGCAGGACTCGGTGTCAAAATAGGTGGCTCCCCCAGAGACTTATTGCCATATGTTGACTGAGGTTCCCAAGTTTCCACAAAAGCATGACGCATGGATGGTACATCCATGATGGTTGGAAACTTATAATCTAACAGGTTGCTATTTCGAATAAGACCAGTTGCGGGATCAATTAATATTTCCTCAAAAAGAGCAGCACCAATGCCCATTGCCATACCGCCATCAACTTGACCTGAAGCCAATTGTGGATTCAAGATTCGTCCAGAATCATGCATATTCAGTATATCTTTAACGGTAATTTTACATAACGGAATATCAACTTCTATCTCTGCAAAAGTACAACCAAAAGCAGGCGGATTAGTGCGCGTCTTATGCGAGGCTTCTGCAGTAATTTGACCGCCATAGTCTTGCTGATAAATTGCATCCATTGCTACATCAGCTATAGAATATAAAATATAGTCTGATCGCTTGATAAAAACAATTTTGCCATCTATGAGTTCTAACGAACCAGCTGGTTGGCCACTCATAAAAGCAGCATGCTCCAAAATTTTTCGCTTTAACTCAACGGCCGCTTCATGAATTGCAGCAGAAGCAACATAGCTTTCTCGCGATGCGAAAGCGCCGGGGTCAAACGGGGTAATGTCGGTATCTTGCGTTGAAATAGTACGAATCATTTTAAAGGGCATACCCAATGTATCGGCTACCATTTGAGCAAAAACTGTATCGGAGCCTTGCCCAATTTCTGTTGCACCGACTTGTAAGTTAATCGTACCATCTTGGTTTAGCGCCAAGCGAGCACCAGCTATTTCAACACCATTTGGGTAAGTATTAGCCCCATAACTAAAACAGGCAACACCTACACCACGGCGGACTTCTCCATCTTGATGTTGATAAGTTTTATATTTTTTCTGCCAGTCAAATAGTTCACGCCCTTTTTCTAGGCATTCAATCATGCCGCAGCTTTTAATTTCTTTATGATTAACTGGATTGACATCCCCTAGTTTTGCAACATTTTTAAGGCGCATTTCAACCGGATCCATACCGATACTATGAGCTGCTTCTTCCACAAGACAATCTAGCGCAAAAATCGCTTGAGGAGCTCCATAACCGCGCATCGCTCCGGCATTTGGTAAGTTCGAATAATAGGTTTGCGCGCAATAATTGAAGACAGTCCGCGGGTAAAGGTAGGAAATTTTGTTAGCACCTGCTGAAACGATGGAGTGCCCATGTGAAGCGTAACCGCCTGTATTGGAGCGTGATTCCATTCGGTAACCCGTAATGACTCCATTTTTTTTAACGCCCATTTTCCCATGAATATCGAAAGAATGTCTTGTGCGAGATCCGAGAAAATTTTCCTCACGTGTTAACTCAATTTTAATGGGTATGCCACCGAGTTTCATGGTTAAAAAAGCACACATTGGTTCCTCTAACACATCTTGTTTGTTGCCAAAACCACCACCTAAATAAGGCTTGATGACTCGTATATGAGACCATGGAAGCCCTAAGGCTTGGCCAACAATACGTCGCACGATATGTGGTATTTGTGTGCTAGAAACAATAATAATATGATTATCATGCTCCATATATGCATAGGAAATCACAGTTTCCATGTGACAATGCTGAGCAATTGGTGTGTGATAATCTGCCTCTACGATTTGGTCGGCCTGTTGCATCGCTTCATCAAAATTGCCTCCTGCAAGAATTTCATGTTGCTTAAGTAAGTTACCATTCGGATGCAGTGGTACAGCGTTTGGCGCAAGCGCTTCTTTAGCTGTTAGCATAATAGGCAAAGGTTCATAATCAACCTTAATCAAATGCACTGCTTGATCCGCTGTGATCTTGTCTTTTGCGACAACAATTGCTACGCCATCACCATGATGTTTGACGTGATCGGTGAGTAATAGGCGATCGGCTACATCACGTTTTGCAGGATCAAGTGAGTAGGCGTGTCCTGCAGTAGGAAAAAGGATTTGAGGAACATCTTTATAGGTAAAAATAGCCTCAACGCCCGGCAAAGCCAATGCTTCTGATGTATCAATGGATTTTACTTTACCATGCGCTATAGGGCTTCTGACATACTGCGCAAAACGCATACCGCGCATCGTAAGATCATCTGTGAACCGTGCTTTTCCGGTAACCTTAGCAATGGCGTCTTGACGGGTCGCGGGGGTTCCTAGCGCCATGAAATACTCCTAAAAGAGGATACAACTTAGGTACAATCTTAATTATACCTGTAAGGTTTCTTAAAACTCAATTATTTGTCCAGTCATTTTTTACAACGCATAATGAAGTTATTTTAGTTGTTCTAGCATCCAGAGCAAAAACTGGTTGATGGTTAACCACTAGATATATAATTAAACAAGATGCTTCTACATTTGAGGTTAGTGAAGTCAGTTGTTGCTAAACTTGAAGCTCGATATTTGATTAGGCATACTACATTCAAGCGGGAAGCTGGATGAAAATTCAGGCGTGTCCAAAAATTACAAAATCACTCATGACTGAGTGATAGCTCATTATTCGTTTATATTAAATGTTTGCACCGTATTATTTTTGACACTAGTTAGCCAAATTTTTCTCAATCTGACATTTTTCAGTAGGCCCGTTAATTTTTTTAGTAATGCATAAAGAGACGATACTGAATCTATTACATCTAATTTGTTAATAACTAAAATTTTCGTGATATTTTCACTTGCGCTATTTTTAAATAGCCCATCAGGTTCATCGATAAGAGGTTGCAATATTTTCTCATCAATCATCGTATTTTCTTGACATCCTGTAAGACTAGCAAATTTTTGCCAACGGTGGATGGCGTTAGGTTGAGCTGATTGAAGTATTGCATCAACCCCTATAACGGCCAATACAATTGTTGTTCGAATCGGCAAACAAGGTTCATGATCATCTGGCGCTTTAATAGGCAAACCTTTTGCTCCATCTGCTTCAACTAAGATAACATCAAAAATATGGTGAGCATCAATTCGGTCAACATCATTCGGTGACAATCCTTTTACCTTGTTTGTGCTTGTTGCATAGGTTGTAGCACAATAAGTCACCGTTGCTTTCGGGGATTGATTGAGTACAGTTAAAAGTTGTGTAAATTCATGATGAATCACAAGATAGTCGTACTGCGATGGATCAGGACGATACATCGCAGTTGTTGTCGTACAAAGCACCTTTAAGCCCATTTTTTTGAAATAAAGGCTTAACCAAAAAAGCAAACTGGTTTTGCCGCCCGCACCAACCAGTGCAATAATAGCGGGTATTGATACTTGGGTATGCTGATCAGGCAATATAATGGATGACATAGGCCGTACCAAAACAAACCAACCAAAACTAGCAGCGGATTGCCTCATTTTAGCAGCTGGCTTATCTTCTCGCATGAGTGCTTGGAAAATGATGTTGCCGTATAAGAAGGGTGTTTTGCTAGATGCTGCGATTCATAATGGACTAGCAGCTTGCCACAGGGTCATCTTGGTTGCGGGTTATCGTGCCGATGAACTGATTACATATTATCGAGATTTGCAAGGTGTTACTGTCTTAAATAATTTGTATTATGCTAGGGGGATGTTAGGATCCATACAAACAGGCCTTCGAGTTCTAACGCAGGATTATTTTTTTATCAGCCATGGTGATATGCCTTACCTTGAGGTTGATTTATATCGTACTTTATGGTCTTTTCGCCATTATGATGTAATATTTCCAGGCAACCCTGCACAGCCTGGTCATCCTGTTCTTCTATCAAAAAAGATAGTACCGCTTATTCAAGCTGCACAGCCTAATGGATCTATGCGCCAATTGATTTTAAAGTCAGAATATCAACACTATCTGGGATTAGCAGATACACGCATATATCATGATATTGATACACTAACAGACTACCAAATATTGCTACAAAATGGTGCTCGCATCTAAATTATTATTTGAAATGCGCAACGCATTAAAACACGATGATAACTCATCAAAATTTTCAGCTTTTTTAAGCTAATTAGTGGTAAAGTACACCCTTTGTTGAATGATTACATACTATTTATACGTTGACCAAAGGAGAGTGCTGTGGCCGATATTATGCGTCCTGTTTCCTTCAAGGAAATTTTGAAGCGTATTTTTGGTGAATTTAAAGCAGATAAAACTATTTTTGGCATCCCGGAAAAACAGTTTTATAGACGGCGTCATAATAAGTTGATTAAGGTTTTTGAAGAAACTTGTGAAACAGCTGTTGGTCCTGCAGCAGGTCCTCATACACAGCTTGCGCAAAATATTGTAACTTCTTGGTTAACTGGTGGGCGCTTTATTGAACTCAAAACTGTTCAGATCATGGATCGTCTTGAAATTGAAAAACCTTGTATTGATGCCGAAGATGAAGCTTTTAACACGGAATGGTCGACCGAGTTCACACTTCAAAAAGCTTATGATGAATACCTGAAAGCATGGTTTGCCTTATATCTCCTTGAAGAAATTTTCGATCCACGTATGAACGGCCAAGCCCGCTCTTTTATTTTTAACATGAGCGTTGGTTATGACTTAAAAGGCATTAAAGAACCTCCCATGCAAGCTTTCATTGACAATATGATTGATGCAAGCAAGCACCCGAAGTTTGTGCAATATCGCGAAGAGCTACGGCAGTTTATTAATGATCCTGAATTTATCAAAACAGTCGACTTGCAAGATCGCGTTGATCGCCTCAAAACTCTACCAGACAAAATCCCTCACAAACTCGTGGTCAGTTTAACGCTTTCAACGATGCACGGCTGCCCGCCGCATGAAATTGAGGCAATTTGTCGCTATATGCTTGAAGAGAAGGGACTACATACTTTTGTTAAACTTAACCCAACGCTTCTTGGCTATGATCGTGTTCGAGAAATTTTGGATCAATGTGGGTTTGACTATATCGGTCTTAATAAAGAAGGATTTACGCACGACCTTATATTGGATGATGCCATTTCTATGTTGCGCCGTTTGATGGATTTAAGCAAACAATTAGGGTTGGGTTTTGGGGTAAAATTAACGAATACACTAGCTTCTATCAATGATAAAGGTGTTTTACCGGGCGGTGAGATGTATATGTCAGGCCGCGCTTTATTTCCTTTATCCATCAATGTCGCGCTAGTTTTATCGAAAGCTTTTGATGGCAAACTTCCTATCTCTTACTCAGGTGGCGCCAATCAGTTTAATATTCAAGAAATTTTTGAAGCAGGCATTCGACCTATTACAATGGCTACCGATTTATTAAAGCCAGGCGGGTATTTGAGGATGATGGAATGCGCGAAGCTGTTAGAGGAAAGTGAAGAGTGGGGGATGAACCAAGTTAATATCGCAAAACTTGAAGCTCTAGCGCAAAAATCTTTAACAGCAGACTATACGCAGAAAGTTTGGCGTGGATCGGAAACAATTGCTGTTCATGCGCCATTACCGATTACCGATTGTTATGTAGCGCCTTGCGTTGTAGCATGCCCGATTGAGCAGAATGTACCGGAATATTTACGCCTAGTTGGAGAAGGTAGGTATATTGAAGCGCTTGAACTTATTTACGCAAAAAATGCATTGCCTGCTATCACTGGACATATTTGCGACCACCAATGCGAATATAACTGTACGCGCCGTGATTATGAAAAGGCACTTGATATTCGAGCTATTAAAAAAGTAGCTGTTGAAAAAGGTTGGGCGGGTTACAAGGCAAAATGGCATAAGCCTGCTTTAATAAACAAAAAACCAGTTGCTGTGCTTGGCGCGGGGCCTGCTGGCTTATCAGCAGCTTATTTCTTAGCTCGTGTTGGTTATCCGGTGATGATTTTTGAAAAAGAAAAAAACGCAGGAGGTGTTGTTAAAAACATTATTCCTCAGTTTCGTATTCCGTCTGAGGTTATTCAGCATGATGTTGACTTTGTAGCGGAGCACGGCGTTAAGTTTACCTATAATTGTGGTGATTTAACGGTGCAAAAGCTTCGTGATCAAGGATATCAGTACATTTGTCTAGGTATTGGTGTTGATAAAGGTACAGAAGTAAAGCTAGTTGGCGACAATACTAATATCTATAAATCGCTCAGTTTTCTTCGGCAGCGTAATCAGGGCGTATCGCTACAACTTGGAGAGCATGTAGCCATTATTGGAGCTGGAAATACTGCGATGGATAGTGCTCGCTCCGCATTAAAAGCGCCAGGCGTTAAAAAAGTAACTGTTTTTTACCGTCGCACTGAAAAAGAAATGCCAGCTTATCGAGAAGAATATCTTGAAGCATTAGAAGAGGGTGTTAACTTCTGTTTCTTGTCGAATCCTGAGCGCTTTGATCGTGACGGTACTTTAACGGTTCGTACTATGGTACTTGGTGAGAAGGATGATAAAGGTCGAAGACGTCCTGTGGCAACGGATAAAATATTTACGGCAAAAGTTGATACAGTTGTTACGGCTGCTGGAGAGCAGATTGATTTTCCGCTTCTTCAGGAAATCGGTCTGCCTGTAGAATCAGATGGTTCTATTCAAGTAGATGCTAAGACTTGTGAGACTGCTTTATCTGGTGTTTTCCTTATCGGTGATGTTCAGTCTGGACCTTCTTCTATTGTCGCTGCCATCGGAGGCGCTCGTAAAGCAGCGGATGCTATCTTAGCACGCGAAAACCAATCTCATCAGGACTATAACTTTATTTCTCCAACAGGATTTGGTGAAATCTACGAACGTAAGGCATCTATACCTTTAAAGCTAGTGAACAAAGATAAAGTAGAAGCTTTTGCGCAGCAAGAAGCAAAGCGTTGTTTGGAGTGCTCCTATATTTGTAGCAAATGTACAGATGTGTGTCCTAATCGCGCAAACCTTTCTTTGCCTATTCCTGGTTTTCGTGATCCCTACCAAATTATCCATGTAGATGCCTACTGCAACGAATGTGGTAATTGTGGGCAGTTTTGTCCATGGGATGATCGACCTTATAAGGATAAGGTGACCATTTTTAATTTACGGCAAGATTTTGATAACAGTACCAACCCCGGTTTTCTATTGAAAGACGGTGAGGCGCTGATTCGATTTGATGGGCAAGTACATACTTTAAAATGTGAAGCGGGCCAACTAAAAAATGCCCCGAATGAATTAGAGGATATATCCCGCATTATTCACTATATTCATGAAGAGCACCCCTACCTTCTTGGCGCTGTGGAGGAATAATCTATGATTTTGCTCAAAAATGTTATTGCTGTTGGAATAGAGCCCGCTTCTGTTCAGGAAGGCGTGGATATTGCGATTGATGGCACAGAGATTGTTGCTGTTGGGCAGCAGCTTGCTAGTCAGTATCCACATGCACAATTAAAAGACCTACAAGGTAAGCTTGTTATGCCCGGCATCGTTTGTTCACACAATCACTTTTATTCGGGCTTAGCAAGAGGCATCATGGCTGATATTCAACCTTGCCCCGATTTTGTATCCACACTTAAAAATCTGTGGTGGCGACTTGATCGTGCGCTGGATGAAGAAATACTATATTACAGTGGCCTTGTTTGTGTCATCGAAGCGATCAAAAATGGTTGTACAGCGGTAATTGATCACCATGCTTCACCGAAATTTATCAAAGGCTCTCTTAACACATTGCGCAAGGCTTTTTTAAAAGCTGGATTGCGTGGTATGACTTGTTATGAGACAACAGATCGCAATCATGGTTTGCGGGAACTAGAGGCAGGTGTGGAAGAAAATATCGTTTTTGCCCAGAGCATTGATGCGGATCGGGTCAAGCAAGCAACGCCTTATTTGGTAGAGGCGCATATAGGAGCCCATGCACCTTTTACAGTCTCTGATGCTGGTTTATCTTTGTTAAAAGAAGCCATTAATAAAACTAAACGCGGTCTTCACATTCATGTTGCAGAGGATGGCTATGATGTATCGCATTCACATCACCATTACGGTAAAGATATTGTTGTTCGGTTAAACGATGTGGGTTTGATTAACCAAAAAACTCTTTTAGGCCATGGTTTGTTTTTATCGGATGCAGATATTGCGATACTGAATGATAAAGATGGATTCTTGGTGCATAACGCTCGTTCAAATATGAATAATCAAGTCGGTTACAACCAACAATTAGCAAAGTTTAAGAATGTTGCCTTAGGAACAGATGGTATCGGTGCTGATATGTTTGAAGAACTCAAATTTGCATTTTTCAAACATCGCGATGCAGGTGGTGCGTTGTGGCCAGATAGTTTTTTACGATTTTTAGCTAATGGCAACATACTGCTTGAGCGTAATTTTAATGCTAAGTTTGGGCAGCTTAAAAAAGGCTATAAAGCCGATTTGACTATTTGCGATTATATGAGCCCAACACCTTTTGAATCTGCTAACTTACCGGGTCATTTTGCGTTTGGTATGAGCGCAAGTAGCGTTCATTCTGTTATGGTAGAAGGCAGCTTTGTTTATGAAAATCATGCATTTGCGTGGGATATATCACCTATTTATGCTGAAGCGAAGAAGCTAGCTAAAAAAATGTGGCAAGCAATGGATCAATTACCACGATAAGATAGGATTTAAAAAGACAAACAAGCAAGAGGAAGAAGAACATGATAGTGCAATTTTTTAAACCCAATACGATTGCTGAGAGTTTGGCATTGAAAGCGGAGTATGGTCGTAAAGCTGCTTACATGGGTGGCGGATCTAAACTGAATTCTGCTGCTGTACCACATCACGAAACAATTGCAATATCGCTATCGCTACTGAAGCTAGATGGTATTGTAAAACAAGGCAAGCAATTGGAAATTGGCGCTACAGCATCTTTACAAAATTTAGTTGAACATATGGATGTGCCTTATTCGCTTAAAGAGGCAGCCAAGCTTATTTATTCACGCCATCTGCGCAATCAAGCAACGTTAGGGGGAGAAATTGCAGCTTCGCAAGATACTTCAGTGTTGTTGCCTATTTTGCTTGTTTTGGAGGCCAACTTGCTATTGGATAATGGTGAGCAAGTAACGCTTGAGCGGTATTTATCTGAGAGACGGGGCGCTTTAATCCAAAAAGTGGTTCTGCCAGATGTAACTATTTCTGCTTCAACGCGTAAGATATCGCATACAGTTGATGGTTTGATTACATTAACTGCAGCTGTTTCTTTAACTGCTACTGGATCAATGCGTATTGCGTTAGATGGTGTTACTGATTGTGCGACCCGCTTAAGGGCTGTAGAAGCTATGAATTTAGAGGGTGAAGCATTGGAGCGAGCTGTTACGCAAGCGATTAAACCCAAGGGTGATATACTGCGAGGAAGTAGTGAATATAAGTCCTATATAGCGGGTATTGTTGTAGCGGATCTTTTAGTGAATTGCCAGCAGCAGGGGAGAAAGTAATGGAACTGAAATTTAATTTAAATGGCGTTTTTCAGCACATTCACTGCCAGCCTGGTCACAATGTACAAAAGTTACTTTTTCATGAGTTTGGTTTACATTCTGTACGAGATAGCGATAATGGTTTTGGGTTTGCCGGATCAGATGCTATTTTATGGAATGATAAAATTGTCAATGCCTCTTTATTAATTGCAGCACAGTTAGAGGGTACAGAAGTTAAGACGGCTGAAAGTTTAAGTAAGCCAAACTACCCCAGCCCAATACAGCAAGCGATGATTGACGTTGGAGCTGTACAGTCGGGTTATAACGAACCTGCGGTTGCTTTAGCTCTTACCGATTTACTCGCTCGTGTACCGCAACCTAACCGTGAAGATATAGAAGATGCATTAAGTGGTCTATTTGTACGTGATAACGGTTATCAACAGTACTATGAGGCTGTTGATTTAGTTATTCAGCGCCAAAAAACTTCTGTATCACAGAATGCACAAATTCCGGTGTTTGGTGGTGGTTTGCAATATGTTGGTAAACCATTGCCAAAATTAGATTCGATTAAAATGGTTCAAGCACAACCTTGCTATGTAGAGGATCGTATCACCAAACAGACTTGTGTTTTGAAAATTTTGCGTAGTGTTCATGCCCATGCCTATATTAAGCGCCTAGATGTTAGCCGTGCCGAAGCTTTGCCTGGTGTGCTACATGTTATTACTTACCGTAATTGTCCACAAATTCCTTACACGCCAGGTGGTCAGACTGCACCGGAGCCTTCTCCGTTAGATAGGCTAATGTTTGGTCAGAAGATGCGCCATGTCGGAGATCGTGTTGCGGGAGTCGTGGCTATTAACGAAGAAATTGCTGCACAGGCTCTCTTACTCATTCAGGTGGAGTATGAAGTACTTAAACCGGTCATGACGATTGAAGATGCCGAAGCGAGTAACGCACCCATAGTTCACAATGAGTTAATTGAGTATATTGTGGGTGCTCCAGATGATCTTGCTGAACAGAATCGATTAGCCGATCTTCGTGCAGGGAAAATGATTTTCAACTTTCCTATTGGCAGTGAACCGCGCCGAAATATTGCTGCAAGTTTCCATGGTCATATTGGGGATGTAGAGCGCGGTTTGCAAGAAGCGGATGTGGTGATAGAACGCACCTATCGCTCAACCCAAGCACAACAAACTCCTGTTGAAAACCATATTGCTTACAGCTATATGGATGGTGATCGCGTGATTGTGCACGCTTCAACGCAAGTGCCATTCCATGTACGCCGTGTGATTGCTAAACAACTGCAGATTCCGCAAACACGTGTACATGTTGTTAAAGAGCGGATTGGTGGCGGATTTGGCTCTAAGCAAGATATTTTAGTTGAGGAAGTTTGTGCTTGGGCAACTTTTGTTACAGGTAAACCTGTTTATTTCCATCACACACGAGAAGAAGAGTTTATTTGTACTTCTAGTCGCCATACGACGCGTGTTACCGTTAAGTTGGGGGCTAAAAAAGATGGAACATTGACCGCTATCTTTATGGACTTTGCCGCTAATACAGGCCCTTATGGCAATCACTCACTAACCGTGCCGAGTAACGGCCCTGCTTTAGCTTTGCCGCTTTACCCATGTGATAATGCTGGCTTTAAAGTAACGACCTACTACAGCAATATTTGTCCTAATGGTGCCTATCAAGGATATGGAGCGCCACAAGGCAATTTTGCACTCACGATGGCGATGGCTGAGCTGGCTAAAGAATTGGATATTGATCAGTTGACGATAATTGAGAAAAACCGTGTAGTGGAAGGAGAGGAGCTAGCTATTTTAGGTAAAGTAGGAGAGGGTAAAGTAGTACCAACCTCTATTCCTCGAGCATCTAGTTGCGCACTGGAAGAAATTCTAAAACAGGGACGTCAATTGATTGGTTGGGGTACTCCAAAAGAATCTTTGCTTGGTAGAGATTGGAAAGTAGGTCGTGGCTTAGCACTGATTCAGCAAAAATCTGGTATTCCTGATATTGACCAAGCGAACTGCCATGTTCGATTGATTTCCGATGGGACTTTTATTGTTCATTCTGGTGGCGCCGATATTGGCACAGGATTGGATTTAGTCGTTTCAAAATTAGTGGCTGAAATGCTATTTTGCCCAATTGAGCATGTATTGGTGCTCTCGGGTGACACTGACCACGCACCCTTTGATAAAGGTGCTTATGCTTCATCTGGTACCGTGTTTTCAGGTAATGCTGCAAAACTTGCTGCAGAGGCTGTTCGTCAGTTAATATTAAAGTCTGCTGCAAAAATTTTAAACGAACCCATGTCTGCTTTAAGCATTGTTTACCCGGGCATCATCAAAGGCAAAACTTCGTCAGTTAGCTATCAAGAAATAGCACGTAATGCTGAGACTGGTACAGGTTTTGGACAAATTGAAGGATTAGGTACTTATATTACTCCTGAATCCTGTTTCCCATATGGCGCTAATTTTGCTGAGGTGGCTGTTAATATACGTACTGGCGAGATTCGTTTAGAAAAATTCTATGCCTTTTTGGATTGTGGAACACCTATCAATCCTGAACTTGCCTTAGGTCAAGTATATGGGGCTAGTATGCGCGCCATTGGACATAGCATGTATGAAGCTATTCTTTATGATGACCAATGTATACCACTCACGCGTGATCTAAAATCGTATGGTGCACCAAAAATTGGTGATATTCCGCGCGATTTTAGGGCTTTTCTTGTGCCAAGTGATGATAAGGTTGGGCCGTATGGATCAAAATCTATTTCAGAAATTGGTATGAATGGTGCTTCACCATCAATTGCTGCGGCAATTCACGATGCTTGTGGTGTTTGGTTAAGGGAATGGCACTTTAAACCCGAAAGGATTTTGCGTGGCTTGGGTAAATTTTAAAAATTTAGCCTATATGGCGCGAGCGCTTTTCAGTTATCATTGGGGTAGCTAGATGAAAGAACAGAGTGTAGCTCAAGCAGTGCGGGGTTCCTTATTAGATTTTATCAAACCAGTGCAAACCGCACAGCAGCTTGCTTCACAATTTCGGTATATTGAGGATGGATTATTAATTCTCATAGATGGCAAAATAAACTGGTCTGGTTCTTGGGAAACTGGTCAGTTTTTATTGCCCGAAAATTGTTCGGTCACCCATTATCCAAATAAATGGATTCTGCCAGGCTTCATTGATACCCATATTCATTTCCCGCAGATGGAAATGGTGGGTGCGTATGGCGAACAGTTGCTTGAATGGTTAAATCGCTATACCTTTCCAACCGAAATGCGTTATGCTGACCAAGCCTATGCTACCACGATGGCATCTGTTTTTATCAAGGAATTGTTGCGCCATGGTACTACAACTGCACTAGCACTATGTACCGTTCATCCTGAATCGGTAGATGCCCTATTTCAAGCAGCAGATGCTATCAATATGCGCATGATCGCAGGTAAAGTCATGATGGATCGCAATGCACCAGCAGCTTTATTGGATACTCCTGAGGATAGCTATACAGATAGCGAACAATTAATTAAAAAATGGCATAAATACCATCGTTTGCTTTATGCTATTACCCCTCGTTTTGCGCCTACTTCAACAGATAAGCAGTTAGCCTTGGCAGGGCAATTAAAGCAGGCCTATCCGGATACCTATGTTCATACGCATTTATGCGAGAACTTAGATGAGATTAAATGGGTGCAATCCCTCTTTCCGAAACATAAAAATTATTTGGATGTGTACCATTCCTATGGTTTAACTGGATCGCATAGTGTTTTTGCGCATGGTGTACATTTAAATGAGGATGAGTGGGATTGCCTAGCACAAACAGACTCTACCATAGCATTTTGCCCGACTTCCAATTTATATCTTGGTAGCGGTCTTTTTTGTCACTCAAAGGCACAAGAAAAGCAAGTTCGGGTTGGTCTTGGTACGGATATTGGCGCAGGAACCAGTATGTGTCAATTACAGACACTCAATGAAGCTTATAAAGTTACGCAGCTACAACACTACTCATTCTCAGCATTAGAAGCATTTTATATGATTACGATAGGAGGCGCTAAAGCTTTATCGCTTGACCATTTGATCGGTAATTTTGATATGGGTAAAGAAGCCGATTTTGTTGTTATTGATCCGATCGCAACGCCCTTACAGAAGTTGCGTTATCATCGTTCTTCTAGCCTAATAGAAAAGCTGTTTGCGTTAATTGTACTTGGCGATGACCGTTCCATTTATCGTACTTATGTAAATGGTGACATGGCGTTTGCTCGAGAAGAATTTCGATAATCTTTATATTAAGAGGCAAATATGGCAGATACTAAATCAAACTGCACAGCCAAACTGGCATTAGGTAAGTTTTTTCTTATTCCTGAACGTGGCAGTTCAATCAAACAAGAATTGATTGCAGGATTGACCACCTTTTTAGCTATGGTGTATTCCATTTTTGCAGTGCCTGGCATGCTTAAAATAGCTGGTTTTCCTGCTGAAGGCGTTTTTATAGCCGTATGCTTATTGTCAGCTTTTGGTTCTTTATTAATGGGTTTTTGGGCCAAGTTACCAATGGCTATTGGTTGCGCGATCTCATTAACTGCTTTTACAGCCTTTAGTTTTGTATTAGGTCAAAAAGTACCCGTTCCTGTCGCGTTGGGCGCTGTATTTTTGATGGGTATTATCTTTACCTTAATTACGGTAACGGGTATCCGTGCATGGATACTTAAGAATTTACCGCTTGGTATTGCACATGGCACAGGCATTGGTATTGGCCTATTTTTATTGCTGATTGCTGCTAATAGCGTTGGTTTAGTTATTGAAAATCCAGAGCAAGCTGGTTTACCAGTAAAGTTAGGTGAATTCACTTCTTTTCCCGTTATCATGTCTTTATTAGGGTTAGCAGCCATTTTTGGATTGGCTAAACGCGGTTTTTCGGGAGGTATTTTGCTCGTTGTAGCCGTGATTTCGTTTATCGGCTTAATTATTGATCCGAATGTTGTTTACACTGGATTTATGTCTTTTCCATCCTTTTCTCCTGAATCTTCCTTGATTGGAAAGCTTGACATCAGCGGGGCATTAGACATTGCTGTTTTACCTGTTGTGTTAGCGTTGGTCATGACAGCAATTTTTGATGCTACTGGAACGATTCGCGCAGTAGCTGGGCAAGCCGAATTGATCGGTAAAGATGGTCAGATTATTAACGGTGGTAAAGCTCTAACCTCTGACTCAATCAGCAGTATTTTTGCAGGTTTGATCGGTGCATCGCCTGCGGCAGTTTATATTGAATCGGCTGCTGGTACCGCAGCAGGGGGAAAAACAGGTCTAACGGCTGTTGTAGTGGGTTTACTTTTCTTATTAATGTTATTTTTTTCACCACTTGCCAATTTGGTACCAACCTATGCAACGGCGCCAGCTTTAATGTATGTTGGTTTACTGATGTTAAGCAATGTGAGTAAGCTTGATATGCAAGATTTTGTTGACGCTTTATCGGGTTTGGTGTGCGCTGTATTTATTGTCCTTACTTGTAACATTGTCACTGGCATTATGCTGGGTTTTGCGTCGTTGATTGTTGGACGCGTTGTTTCTGGAGAGTTTAATAAACTCAATATTGGCACGGTGATTATTGCAGGTATACTCGTTGCTTTTTATGCGGGTGGCTGGGCCATTTAAGTTTTAGTTGAGAAAAAAGCAACAGGATAAACGCACCATGCCTCGTTGGTGAGGAATGGTGCGTTTTTTTAGCATCTTATTTATTCTATTTAAAAAAAACTTTGAGTGATGTTACTATATCAAATAACATTAAGAAAGTTATGCATTAGGTTGAGCTATTGCTTTTTATTATGTCTACCGCTATTTGCCAGAGCAGAAATTTTACAAATTGCTGTTGCTGCTAATGTGCAAGAACCATTCGAAGAAATCGCAAAAATTTTTCAAATTAAAACTGGTATCGAAGTTAAATATACTATCGGATCTACTGGAAAATTTGTTGCACAGATTATACATGGCGCTCCTTTTGATCTTCTTTTATCGGCAGACATGGAATACTTGGCAAAATTGCATCAAATGCATTTGACCGCATCAACTCCCAAATCTTATGCTAGTGCACGATTGATATTATGGACAACACATACGTTTGATTTAAAAAACTGGGTTAATTTATTGCAATCCAATCAAATAAAGCGCATCGCAATAGCGCACCCTGACTTTGCTCCATTTGGCAAAATAGCATTAAAAGTATTGCAAGCGTGTCACCTGATAAATAAAATCGAGCACAAACTCGTCTATGGTAACAGTGTTGCACAAACGAACCAATATATCGCAACAGGTCACGCCGATCTTGGTTTTACTGCACAATCCATTATCTTTACTCAAGCATTTGCTAAAGCTGGAAAGTGGATTTTTATTCCGCAGCATCTCTATCCATCCATTAAGCAGGGAGTTGTTATTATCAAATCCACACGTCATCTTGCTGCTGCTAGAAAGTTTATTGAATTATTAAATAGCTCAACTGCACATGCTATTTTTAAGCGCTACGGTTATAGGCTACATAACAACTAGCAATCAGAAAGGCAAACATCATGGATTTTACTTCAATAAATTGGCAGCCTTTTTATTTGACTTCTAAATTGGCATTAGCAACAACTTTATCCTTGCTTCCAATAGGGATTATCTTAGCTAAATGGATGATTCATTCCCGTTTATCGATTTTGTTAGAGACTATAGTAAACTTGCCACTGATTTTACCGCCTTCTGTTCTTGGTTTTTATACGTTACTGGCAATGAGTCCGCATCTGGCGTTTGGTAAGTGGTTACTTGAAAAATGCGATATTCAGCTTTTATTTACCTTTAAAGGCCTTATCATCGGTTCAATTTTGTATAGCCTTCCTTTTATGGTGCAACCGATTCGTGTTGCTTATACAGCCATCCCAAAGAATTTGTTAGAAGCTTCTAAAACTTTTGGTAAGTCGGCATGGAAAACTTTTTGGTGCATTGAGATACCTTTAATTCGCTCTGGATTACTTGTTGGATTAGTCATGGCTTTTGCGCATACTGTAGGCGAATTTGGTTTAGTTTTGATGATTGGGGGAGGTATTCCTGGGATTACTAATGTTGTTTCTATTGCGATTTACCATGAAGTAGAAATGAATCACTATGCTCAAGCCAATCTTTATGCATTAATTTTAGTTGTTTTTAGTTTTTCAATTTTATTTACTTTAAATTTATTCAACCGTCGCTATCAATTTTTTAATTCATGATTCATTTTAATTTTTCATTTGCTTACCATGATGCCACATTTAAGATGAGTGGTCATATTCACGCAAAAGAGTTGATTGGATTATCTGGTCCTTCTGGTGCCGGAAAATCAACCTTATTACGCCTATTAGCTGGTCTAGAAAGAGCATATGATGGTCGGTTAGTGGTTGATGACGTAATCTGGTTTGATGCTAAACAACAAATATGGTTACCTCCTCAAAAGCGTCCGATTGGTCTTATTTTCCAAGATGGAGCTTTATTTCCTCATATGACAGTTAAAGAGCAAATTTTCTACGCAGGTAATTCAATAGATACAAAATGGATTGATGAGCTGATCAGATTAACTGGTCTAACTAAGTTAGTATATCGCTATGCACATGAGTTATCGGGAGGTCAGAAACAGCGTGTAGCTTTAGCGCGAGCATTAGCTCGAAAACCAAAATTGCTACTATTAGATGAACCACTCAGCGCTCTTGATCAAGGCGCAAAGGAAAAATTGCAAGCTTTATTGCAGCGCGCTCACGAAAAATATCTGACTTATACGATTCTTGTATCGCATGATATCGCAGAGCTATTATCTTTAAGTCACCGCGTCTTTAAATGTGAAAAAGGACGAATTATCCAGTGTGGTATTCCATACCAAATACTTTTACCCAATACTTCCCAAGCTCTATCAGCACAGGTTCTGGACAAATGCTATGTCAATCATCAATGGACATTAACTTTGCGAATTGAGCAAACAATATTCAATATCAAGGTATCAGCAAAAAAAGCCAAAGCCTTACAAAAAAACCAAGTTATTCAGCTGCATCCAAAAACATTTAAAGTGATCATTAATTAAGTCACGCTTTTTTTAGTGTTTGTGTTGTCAAGTTGCCGAAATATTCTCAAATATAAACTCGTCACTAATATAGTCGACCTTGATTGTACTATACGGCATATAGCTATTTTCTAGAATAGCTTTTGCGATCGGATTTTCTATTCGATTTTGAATAGCGCGTCTAAGGGGTCGTGCGCCATATACAGTATCGAATCCTATTTTTGCAATAGCCTTTATTGCCTTGTCTGTTATATTGAGTAGAAGATTCAGTTTTGATAAACGTTTTTCTAATCCACGCAATTGTATACGTGTGATTGCCTCTAACTGTGTAGCATTCAACGCATGAAAAACAACCATTTCATCAATACGATTGATGAATTCTGGCCTAAAATTTGTTTTAACTTCTTCTAATACTGCTGATTTGATGTCTTTATACGAGCTATGATTTATTTGCGAAATATGCTGGCTGCCAATATTAGAAGTCATCACAATAACCGTGTTTTTAAAATTTACTGTTCGTCCATGGCTATCTGTTAATCGCCCTTCATCCAATACTTGTAGTAATAAATTGAACACATCTGGATGCGCTTTTTCGATTTCATCAAATAACACAACACTATAAGGTTGCCTTCTAATTTTTTCAGTAAGATATCCACCTTCTTCATAACCGACGTAACCAGGTGGTGCACCGATTAATTTTGCTACCGCATGTTTTTCCAAAAATTCTGACATATCAATACGAATCAGATGGCTTTCTGAATCAAATAAGAAATTAGCCAGCGTTTTACATAGTTCTGTTTTACCAATACCAGTTGGCCCTAAAAATAAAAATGAGCCATAAGGTTTACTTGGGTCAGCAAGTCCTGCTCTAGATCGACGAATAGCATTGACGACCGCATTGATAGCTTCATCTTGTCCAACGATACGCTCGTGTAAAATAGCTTCCATATTTTGTAATTTGATTTTCTCTCCCTGCAATATTTTAGAGACAGGTATACCGCTAATACTCGATACGATTTCAGCTATTTCTTCTTCTCCAACCTCTGTACGCAACAAGCGATGTTGCAAAGTGGAACCAGTATCCATTTCCTGGATAGATTTTAAGCGTGCTTCAAGTTCTGGTAATTGTCCATATTGTATTTCGGCTAAAGCCTGCCAGTTTCCTTGTCGTTTGAGTGTTTCCATTTGCATTTGAAGTTTATCAATTTTTTCTTTGATTTGTTGGCTGCCTGCGATATCCTGCTTTTCTGCTTGCCATATTTTTTCTAATGCTTGATAGCCAGATTCATCTTTTACAATTTCTTCTTCGATAGCTGCCAATCGTTTTTTAGATAATTCATCAGGCTCTTTTTTCAACATTTCTCGTTCGATTTTCAGTTGGATTAAGCGCCGATCCAGTTTGTCCATCGCTTCTGGTTTGGAATCTAATTCTATTTTAATACGGCTTGCCGCCTCATCAATTAGATCTATAGCCTTGTCTGGTAAATAGCGATCACTGATATAACGATTACTCAACTCTGCCGCCGCTACAATCGCCGGATCAGTAATTTGAACACCATGGTGAATTTCATAACGTCCATGTAAGCCTCGTAAAATCGCAATTGTATCTTCCACGCTTGGTTCATTGACTAAGATTTTTTGGAAACGTCGCTCCAATGCGGCATCTTTTTCGATACACTGACGATATTCATCTAATGTTGTTGCGCCAATACAATGCAATTCACCTCGTGAGAGAGCGGGTTTTAACATATTGCCAGCATCCATTGATCCTTCTGTCTTGCCAGCACCCACCAACATGTGAATTTCATCAATAAAAATTAATACATTACTCCCACTACTGGAGAGCTCTTTGAGCACAGCCTTTAGGCGTTCTTCAAACTCACCTCTGTATTTAGCGCCAGCGACCAAGGATGCTAAATCAAGTACCAATAGTTGTTTATTTTTAAGTGATTCAGGTACTTCTCCTTGCACAATACGTTGTGCAAGACCCTCAACAATTGCAGTTTTACCAACGCCGGGTTCTCCAATGAGAACAGGATTATTCTTGGTGCGTCGTTGTAAAACTTGAATCGTACGACGTATCTCATCATCTCGCCCAATGACTGGATCAAGCTTGCCTTGCTTTGCGCGTTCTGTTAAATCCAACGTATATTTCTTCAGTGCTTCACGCTGAATTTCAGCATCTTGTTGAGTCACAGATTGTCCTTGTCGCATTGTTTGAATAGCTTTCTCAATATTATTTTTTTGTATACCAAATGATCTGAGTAAATCACTAATTGGCAAATGGCTATCTAATAAAACCAGTAAGAATAATTCACTTGCAATAAAACTATCTTGCCAAAGTGCCGCTAATTTTTCAGTGAGATTTAATAGATTATTTAATTCACGGCTAAGCGTGATTTCGCCATCATGTTTAACTATTTTAGGAAAATGCCGTAGCGATTGGTCAAGTGCATTTTTTAATGCAGCCAAATCAATTTTATGTTCATAAATAAGCCTAAAAACAGTACCATTTTGGTCAGCAAGCAGAGCAAGTAGTAAATGCTCTGGCTCCACAACATTATGATCATGTGTCAGCGCAAGATGCTGCGCTTCCAAGAGCGCCTGCTGGAAAGTGTGAGTTAATTGATCGAATCGCATAGCGATCTACCTAAAAAATTACATAGTACCCTAACCTTAAATTTGGGTGCTATGAGATAATTTTCAAGCGATATTTACAAGCAAAAATCAGCAGATTTTAATCTTGTGCTATAGAGCTATGATGGCAAAAACGACTTCAGGCTAATGTTCGCTCGGATATACAATTGATATTTTGTCCCTTAACGCTCTAATATAAGCAGCAATTTGCGCGAAGCTAAAATTCTCCTCAAGTTGAGCGGAGAACTGTGCTTTTTCGGCTGGGGTCAATGTACTGGATTTAGTTTTGACAGCGTCAATTCTTATAAGCCAATAGGCGTTTTGGTTTGTTTTAAAGCCAACATAGGTTGGTAATACTGTAACAGGTGTTGTAAAAATGCGACGAATAGCTGCTGGAGGAAGTATTTGTTCTGGCATACTAAGCGATGCAATCAAAGGTCCTTGCCATGCAAGGGGTATTTTTTGACCATGTTTTAAAGCACGAAGCGTTGATTGAGCTTTATTCAAAGCAAGGCGACTTGCTTTTTGTTTAGTCAGTAACTGAATAATGGTAGGTGTTGCTTCTTTAAGCGTTAAAGTACGAGCAGGACGTTTTTCCTTGACTTGTAATACCAACAAGCTATCATCGTTTAATCGAATGACATCGCTGATTTTCTGGTGTTGATAAATGTTCGATTTAAAAATCTGCGCTAATACTTGAGGTTGACTCAAGTATGGATGCGTTGTTGTTTGGCTAGTCAGCCAGTCTGCATGTTGAACCGTACATTTTAGGGTTGCAGCAATTGTTGTCAAAGATTGGCCATCGTAGACCATTTTAGCCAATAATCGACCATTTTTTCTCATAGCCACCTTTTGTGCTTTTTCTTGTAATTGCGCAACGATAATGGGTTTAACGGTACTGAAGTTGTCTTTGCGAATAGCCTCAACTTTAATTAAATGATAACCGTACTGCGTTACAACAATATTGCTGACTTCGCCAATTTTTAGCGCAAAAGCCACTTCTTCAAAAGGTTTAACCGTCATACCACGACTAATTTCACCAATATTACCACCTTGCTCAGCAGAGCCAGTGTCTTGGGAGTATGCTTTAGCTAAAGTACTAAATTGAGAGGGGTTTAAGCGCAGCTGTTTTAATAAGGTCTGTATTTTTTGTTTTGCTTGAGTTTTTTCAGTATCGGTGCTCTGTACAGGCACTTGAATAAGAATATGTGAAATTTTTCGCTTTTCGAATTCAGCTTGATGAGTGTTATAGTAGGCTGCAACCTCTTTTGGGGATATAAAAGTATTTTTATTGGGTGATACGGTAATAAAATCAACCTTTGCCGCTTCAGGTTGTTTAAAATTTTTCATGTTTTGTTGATAATAAAGACCAATTTCTTTTGACGTGATCTGTACTTGCTCTAAAAAAGCAGTGGGTTCAAATTTAGCAAGCTGTACAATGCGTTTTTGTGAAAATAAAGCAGAGAGCCATTCAACTTGTTGTTGAGCGATAAATTGCCCTGCTAGAAACGGTGAAAGTTGTACCTGCACTAAAAACTGCTTCCTAACAGCAGCTTCAAATTCCTTCGCTGTTTCGCGACGGCTTTCCAGTAAATAGCGATAACGTAGCTGACTAAATTGCCCCGCCTCTTGTAGCTGAGGAATAGATAAAATAATTTTGGCAATTTGCTCATCATTGACCATGACATGCTGATCTTCTGCTTCAATCGCTAAGAGGTTATGGCCGATTAATTCATCAAGCACTTGTTGCTTGATTTGTGCTGTTACAGCAATATTACCGTTAGCTTTTAAACGTTCTATTGCACGCGCAAAATCATTTGATGTAACCGTCAAATGCCCAACTTTTGCTAGATAGTTACCACCTTGGCTAGACCAACGATAGCTGCCAACACCAAAACCAACAAAAGTCAAAGCAATGATTCCTAAGATCAAGCCAATGGTTAAGCGGTGTTTTTGGACAAAATCAAACATGATGATCTTTCGTGGCAAATAAACAAAAAAGGCGAATCAAGCAATCCACCTTTTTTGTTTTAATTTTGCTTATAAACAGCCACAATACAAATAAGATAGCTATCGTTTACTTTAGTCGTTAACAAATTACAGCGCATCTTTCAAAGCTTTTCCTGCGCGAAATTTAGGAGAAAGTGAAGCTGGTATCTTGATAACTGCACCGGTTTTTGGGTTACGTCCATTGCGCGCGGCACGCTTGCCTACGTAGAATGTACCAAATCCAATCAAAGTTACCGTGTCACCCTTATTTAAGGCTTTGGCAATAGCACCTAACGCACCATTTAAAGCAAGACCTGCTGCAGCTTTAGAAAGTTTAGCGGATTTTGCTATGTCATCAATTAATTCAGATTTATTCATGTTAAACCCTACTCATGTAATAGTTGATAAACTCACTACAAAAACGACTATCCCACCAGTTTCTGCCGAATAAACCATTCCAGCAGTAAGGCTACTTTATAGCAAGGAAAAAATCCCTCTGTCAAGCAATAAAGCGGATAAAACAGGTTTTATGCTATTTTTTATATGGTGTTAGCAATCAGTGTGCAAGTTCAGCAGATGAAACTGAAGGCTCTGCTACAACAATCGAAGCGGGTAGTATAAGGTCATTTATCTTGTCAGACAGAGTTTCTGGTAGCCTTTCCAAAGAAAGGGCAAAAACTTCATCAACCCATTTAACCGGCTTGATAATTAGTTTTTCCTGGATATTTTTGGGAGTTTCTGCCAAATTCTTCATATTACCTTGAGGGATCAATACATATTTGATCCCACCACGTAAAGCTGCGAGTAATTTTTCTTTCAGCCCGCCGATAGGTAATATTTCGCCACGTAAAGTAATTTCGCCTGTCATCGCAACGTCAGCTCGAACAGGAATATTGGTTAAAGTTGAGGCAATAGCTACCGCCATTGCAATCCCTGCACTTGGCCCATCTTTTGGGGTTGCGCCTTCTGGGACATGGATATGCATGTCTGTTTTTTCATAAAAATCAGACTGAATACCCAATTGTTTCACTCGGCTACGCACAACGCTCATTGCAGCGCTAATAGATTCTTGCATTACTTCACCTAGTTGCCCAGTACGAATAATTTGACCTTTACCTGGCATCGCTGTTGATTCTATGGTAAGTAATTCGCCACCCGTTTTTGTCCATGCAAGACCTGTCACCAAACCAACGCGGTTATCTGTTTCTGCTATCCCAAAATCAAAACGATGTACTCCCAAAAATTTATCAAGATTTTTGCTTGTGATGACTTTGTGATACCAACTTCGTTGGTGAAGCTGTTGGTGAGTAACGGTTTTACGACAAATTTTAGCAATTTCTCGGTCTAGGTTACGAACACCAGCTTCTTGAGCGTAGTAGCGTATAATATCCCGAATCGTGTTTTTTTGAATCAGTAATTCATCTTTTTTAACGCCATTGGCTTCCATTTGCTTAGGAATCAAATATTTCATAGCAATGTTTATTTTTTCTTCTTCCGTATAACCTGCTAAGCGAATAATTTCCATGCGATCCAATAGTGCAGATGGAATATTCAGCGAGTTCGCAGTGGCAACAAACATCACATCAGAAAGATCGTATTCCACTTCAATATAGTGATCAATGAATGTATGATTTTGTTCCGGATCCAAGACTTCCAGCAAAGCCGACGCTGGATCACCTCGATACGAATCCATACCCATTTTATCAACTTCATCAAAAAGGAAGAGCGGATTTTTAACTCCCGATTTAATAATATTTTGTAAAATTTTGCCAGGCATGGAACCAATATAGGTGCGCCGATGGCCTCTAATTTCCGCTTCATCACGAACGCCTCCTAATGCCATACGCGTAAATTTTCGATTCGTTGCCCTTGCAATAGATTGTCCTAATGAGGTCTTACCTACACCCGGTGGGCCGACTAAACATAAGATAGGCGCTTTTAAATGATTGGTGCGACGTTGTACAGCAAGATATTCTAAAATCCGTTCTTTAACCTTTTCTAAACCATAGTGGTCTTCTTCTAAGATTTTTTCAGCGTCCCGTATATCTTGACTTATTTTTGTTTTTTTCTTCCAAGGTAAACTTAACAACGTATCAAGATAATTACGCACAACAGAGGCTTCAGCAGATAATGGTGACATAGAGCGCAATTTTTTAAATTCGGACAATGCTTTAGTTTGTGCTTCTTTAGACATACCAGATGTTTGAATTTGTTTTTCAATTTGCTCAAAATCACTTAATTCATCATTTTCTCCGAGCTCTTTTTGAATTGCCTTAACCTGCTCGTTGAGGTAGTATTCACGTTGGCTTTTTTCCATCTGTTTTTTAACGCGCCCACGAATGCGTCTTTCGGCCTGCAAAATATCAATTTCGCTTTCCATATGACGAAACAAACTCTCAAATTGCTTTTCAAGACTCAATGTTTCTAAAATTTCCTGCTTTTGTTCAACCTTAATAGGCAATTGTGCTGCAATAGCATCTACCAAAGCATTAGCCGATTCGATATCTTCCAGTGAATTAATAATTTCCGGTGGGATTTTTTTGTTTAACCTAACCAATTGCTCAAATTGATTCAATAGCGCCCTTCGCATTGGCTCCACTTCCTTGTTTTCTGCATCGCTCGTAACCAACTCTGTTACCTTGGCATGCCAATAATCTTCTTCATACAGCACATCAATTTTTGCTCGACAATGACCTTCCACTAATACTTTTGCTGTTCCATCAGGAAGTTTAAGGAGTTGCAATATTGTCGCAATAACGCCTATAGAATAAAGTTCACTAGGTGTTGGGTCTTCTTGAGAAGTGGTGCGTTGAGCGACTAATAGTATTTTTTTATCTGCTCCCATTGCCGCTTCAAGTGCCTTAACAGATCTTGCTCGCCCAATCAGCAGTGGAATAACCATATAGGGAAACACCACGACATTACGCAATGGTAGTAAAGGCAGCGTTATTTCTTTTGTTGAGGCTACTATCGTGTTATCTGAAATTTTATCTGTCATAGTTTTTGTTTCTATAAAACGTTGTAAGTTTTTATAAGAAGTAACAGCTCGGTCTAATAATCGTTTTAACTGGTTAGCCATGTACGGTACTCTTATCGCATATCGCATCAGGCCGACTGAGCAGATAAAGACTCAATGTTTTTGTTAAGATGATAAGTAATCAAAGGTTTTTCTTTTAGTTTAATGGTCGCTTCATCAACAACAATCCTATCTATATCTTGCAGATGGGGTAGGTCGTACATAATATCAAGTAGTACATCTTCAATAATTGAGCGTAAGCCTCGTGCTCCTGTCTTTTTGGCAAGTGCTTTTTTAGCGATCGCTCGTAATGCTGCAGGTTTAAATTCTAAGGTTGCACCTTCCATTCTAAATAGTTTTTGATATTGCTTAACCAATGCGTTTTTGGGTTGTGTCAAAATAATAACCAGCGCTTCTTCATCCAGCTCTTCGAGTGTACTGATGATAGGTAACCGACCAATCAATTCTGGAATAAGGCCAAATTTAATTAAATCCTCAGGTTCGACTTCTCGAAGTAGCGTAGCTGTTGAGGTCGTTGTATTTTTGCTTAAAATTTCAGCGCTAAATCCCATACCGCTTTTACCTAAACGGTTCATAATCGTGTGGCTTAAGCCATCAAAAGCTCCACCACAAATGAATAAAATATTAGCAGTATCTACTTGAACAAAATCTTGATTGGGGTGTTTACGACCACCTTGGGGTGGTACGGAAGCTACGGTTCCTTCTATAAGCTTCAATAAAGCCTGTTGAACGCCTTCTCCAGATACATCGCGGGTAATAGACGGGTTGTCAGACTTTCTTGAAATTTTGTCAATTTCATCAATATAAACAATGCCGCGTTCTGCTTTTTTGATATCGTAATCACATTTTACTAATAGTTTTTGAATAATTTGCTCAACATCTTCTCCGACATAACCAGCTTCAGTTAACGTAGTTGCGTCAGCAATGACAAAAGGTACGTCTAAAATTTTAGCAAGTGTTTGAGCCAACAGGGTTTTACCAGAACCCGTTGGACCAATAAGTAAAATGTTGCTCTTGGATAACTCTATATCATCTTGCACATCTTGCTGCACTGATATAAGACGCTTGTAATGGTTATATACGCTCACCGCAAGAGATTTTTTAGCTGCTTCTTGAGCGATGACATAATCATCCAATGTAGCCCGTATTACTTTTGGTGTTGGCAATTGACTTGATGCTGATGGTTCTACCGTCTGTTCTTTTGGTATATGCTCTTGTAGCATTTCGCTACACAATTGAATACATTCATCACAAATATAAACTTGGGGACCTGCTACAAGGCGATGTACCTCGCGTTGATTTTTACCGCAAAACGAGCAAAGCAAAAGCGTTTCTTCTGTCATAACTTACTGTCTTAAATGAGGTCGAACGGTTAAGATTTCGTCAATTAAACCATATTGTTTTGCATCCTGCGCCGACATAAAATGGTCACGGTCGGTATCAGTTAGAATTTCCTTTACTGTACGATTGCAGTGCTTAGCCATTAATTCGTTTAATTTTGCTTTGGTATCAATCAATTCCCTTGCATGTATTTCAATGTCCGAAGCCTGCCCTTGCAATCCTTTTACATGAGGTTGATGAATCATAATACGACTATTTGGTAGGGCAAAACGTTTATTTTTTTGGCCAGCTGACAATAAAAATGCGCCCATACTAGCAGCTTGTCCTAAACAAAGCGTTGAAATATCTGGTTTGATAAAATTCATCGTGTCATAAATCGAAAAACCCGCAGAAATAGATCCGCCCGGTGAATTAATATAGAGAAAAATATCTTTTTCTGGATTTTCTGCTTCCAAAAATAAAAGTTGCGCAACCACTAAATTCGCTGTTTGATCATTAATTAATCCAACCATAAAAATAATACGCTCTTTAAGTAAGCGGGAATAAATATCATAAGCACGTTCACCGCGGCCACTTTTTTCAACAACCATCGGTACCAAATTTGCTTCAAACATATTTTCTTATCCTATAGTCCTGTATACCTACTATTTTTTTAATAGCTTCTTCATTTTAGGTAATTACTGTTTTTTGACCAACTAAACATCGGATTTTTTATTGATCTGGGGCGACTTAACGTTTTTTCTCTTTGCGGAAGAAGGTTTAGAAATTGACTTTATTGGTTGTATCTCCATGATTTCAGCAAAAGTAACAGGTTGCTCGACCAATTTGACCTGTTGAAGCACCCATTTAATGACTGTTTCTTCTAACGCAATCTTTGCAGCACTCGCCAAGCGATTTTTATCGGCATAGTACCAATCTATAATTTTTTTCGGATCCTCATAAGTGTCCGCAATGTGATCAACCGTCGTTTTGATATCCTCAGGTTTAGCTGTTAGCTGTTGGGATTGAATAATTTGACTAAAAATGATATTAAGCGCCACATTGCGCTCGGCATTTTTTTGGAAAATTTGGCGCGGCAATGATTTTACTCCCTTATCGCTTTGTGACAAACGTTTTTCTGTATCTTCAACCAAACGCTGTATTTCTTTTTCTACTAAACAAAGCGGAAGTTTTATAGGCACTGCTTCTAACAGCATATTCATGACATTTTCGCGTGTTTTAAAATATAAACGGCGATCTACTTCTTTTTCAATATTACTGCGTACTGCTACAAGAAGTTTATCAACATCGCCATCTACGATCCCTAACTTTTTTGCAAAAGTAGTATCTAAATTTGGCAGGGACGGTTCCTCTATTTTCTTTACAGTAATAACAAATTCTGCAGTTTTTCCAGCTAACGTTGGGCTATGATAATCCTTCGGAAAGGGTACTTTAACTGTATTGGTTTCTCCTACCTGCATACCGATAATTGATTTTTCAAATGCTGGCAGTAGCCGTCCTTGACCCAAAATTAACACAAAATCCGCTGCTTTACCTCCTTCAAATGGTTTTTTACTGAGCGTGCCCTCAAAGTCAATTGTGATACGATCACCACTACATGCAGCACGCTTTATTAAGTTAAATTGGACATGCTGTTTTCGCAACATTAACACTGTTTGATCAATGTCTTCATTTGTTACTACTGTCGTTGGTTTATTGACTGTTTTTGTAAATAGATCTTGAATGAGCACTTCTGGATACACTTCGAATATTGCTTTAAAACTAAATACATTGCCATCAGTTGGTTGATCACTTAGCTCGAATTCAGGTACGCCGACGATTTGTAGGTTATGATCAGACAAAGCTTGCTCAAAGCTACTATTGACTAATTCTCCGATAACTTCACGGCGGATAGACTGGCCATAATTTGCTGCAATAATAGAAAGCGGTGCTTTACCAGGTCGAAATCCAGCGATTTTTGTGCGGACAGATAAATGTTTTAATCGTTCTGCTATTTTCTGCTCAATAACTGGTGCTGGAATCGCAATATGCATTTTGTGCTGGAGATTAGCTAACTTATCAAGCTTTACTTGCATAACCAAACCTTAAATTTTAGGGTTGAACAAATTTTTGGTGCGAAAGGAGGGACTCGAACCCTCACAGGTCACCCCGCTGGAACCTAAATCCAGTGCGTCTACCAATTCCGCCACTTTCGCTTAATTAGCCAACATAATTTAAATATTTTCCACAATGGTTAACACTAAAAATAACCTTATTGAAGGCAAATCAAAGCAGGAATCGTGTGAATCTAGATAGCAAACACTATGCTATCATTTCCACTATAATCATATCATATCCATATATTGATATCTCATGAAGAATCACAGTATGAACAAGATCTTAGTGTTTGATATTGAAACTGTGCCCGATATCAAAGGCTTACGCCTTATTCATCGTTTACCGCATACAACGCAAGATGAGGCAGTCTATCAATTTGCACTTCGCGTTCGTCGTGAACAGGGACAGAGCGATTTTTTTCCTGTACATTTACAAAAAGTGATAGCAATTTCTTTTTTGTATCGACAAAAAGAAAGCGACATACATATTGGTACTATTGGTCACTTAGGGGACGATGAGCCAATACTACTTACAAAATTTTTTCAAAAAATTGACAAATATTTACCCATACTTGTTTCGTGGAATGGGAATGGTTTTGATTTACCCGTTTTACAACATCGAAGCCTAGTTCATGGCATCTCGTCATTCTGTTATTGGAATACAGAAGGCGAAGCAAAATGGCAAAACTATCTCAACCGCTATCAATTTCGCCATATTGATTTGATGGATATTTTATCGCGCTATCAACTTCAATCACGTGCTTCTTTATCGGATATGGCGAGATTATGTGGTTTTCCAGGCAAACTAGATATGGATGGTAGCGATGTTTGGCAAGTCTTTCAAGAGGGTGATTTGCAAAAAATTCGCAACTACTGCGAGGGAGATGTAGTAAATACCTACCTCTTATTTTTGCGTTTTCAGCGGCTGCGTGGACTATTAACGCAAGAATATTATGAAGATGAAATACAGTTACTGCAGTCTTGGCTAAAAAAACAAGATAGTCTGTACTGGCAACAATTTCTTGAAGTATGGCAACCCGCAACGGTTGCTATCCATTAAATAGCTATGCTGGGAATAATTTTTGGGTTGACCTGTGATACATCCGATTAAATATGACGTAATTGTTGTAGGGGCTGGTCATGCCGGAACAGAGGCTGCTCTAGCTGCAGCGCGCGTGGGTTGCCAAACCCTGCTCATTACACATAATCTAGACACACTAGGTCATATGTCTTGTAATCCATCCATTGGTGGTATCGGAAAAGGTCAGCTTGTCAAAGAAATTGATGCTTTGGGTGGCATTATGGGACGAGCAGCTGATATATCTGGCATACAGTTTCGCACTCTCAATAGTAGTAAGGGTCCCGCAGTCAGATCCACGCGCGCTCAAATTGATCGCATGCTCTATAAAATTACAATCCGTCGCGCACTAGAAAATCAACCCAATTTGATGCTCTGTCAAATGGAAGTAGAGGATATACGCATATTAAATGGCACGGTTTCAGAAATATTAACAAGTGCTGGCGTTGCCTTTAAAGCGAAGGCTATTGTATTAGCAACCGGTACATTTTTGGCGGGCAAAATCCATATTGGCTTAAAGCATTATTCGGGCGGACAAGCAGGTCATCCTGCATCAGACAAATTAAGCAATTGCTTGCAGTCTATTGCGCTACCCGTTGCAAGACTAAAAACGGGAACACCGCCTCGTATTGACGGGCGCACAATTAATTTTACAGCCTTAGTTAAACAGCCCAGCGATGATCCTTTGCCCTCCTTCTCTTCTTTAACTAAAACCCCTGACCATCCTCGTCAAATTCCTTGTTGGATTACAAGAACGAATGCCAAAACAAAAGAGGTAATACTTAAGTCGCTAGATCGCAGCCCTATGTTTACAGGACTCATTAAAAGCGTTGGGCCGCGCTATTGCCCTTCTATTGAAGATAAAGTTCACCGCTTTGCACACCGTGATGGGCATCAAATTTTTCTAGAACCAGAGGGTCTCAATACATACGAATACTATCCTAATGGTTTAGCGACGAGTTTGCCATTCGATACACAGTTAGCATTAATTCATACGATTCCCGGTCTTGAAGACGCACATATTTTACGACCTGGGTATGCCATTGAATATGATTACTTTGACCCACGTTTCCTTAAAACTTCTTTGGAAAGTAAAATTATCCAAGGATTGTTCCTTGCGGGTCAAATTAATGGCACAACAGGCTATGAAGAAGCCGCAGCACAGGGATTACTTGCCGGGATTAATGCTGCAAGATTCGCTAAATCTTTGCCATCATGGTCACCTGAGCGCCATGAAGCTTATTTGGGTGTTATGGTTGACGATTTAATTACCAAGGGAGTATCCGAGCCTTACCGTATGTTCACTAGTCGCGCAGAATATCGCCTACAGCTTCGAGAAGATAATGCTGATATACGTTTGACTGGTATTGGACGCAAACTAGGATTAGTTCCTGATGAACAGTGGCAAATTTTTGTAAGTAAACAAATGGCCATAGAAAAAGAAATCGCTCGACTTGCCAAAATCTGGGTGGATCCTCGCCAGCTGTCCGACAGGGAGCAGAGAACTATTTTGGGGCAGCTGATTGAACATGAATACACGTTGTATGATCTATTGAGACGACCTCATATTACTTATGATGAGCTCATGGCACTTTCCTTGGCACAACCCGATATACCGCTTGCTACAACTATAAAAGAAGCTGTTGAGACACAAATTAAATATCAAGGTTATATTCAGCGCCAAGCTAAAGAAATTGCTAAAAATCAGTATTTGGCACAAATCACGCTTCCTTCTTACTTTGATTATTCACAATTAGAAGGGTTGTCTTGCGAAGCGCGACAAAAACTTAATCAACATCAACCAGAGACTTTGGCTCAAGCTGCAAGAATTTCTGGTGTTACACCTGCTGCCATTAGTTTACTCATGGTTTACGCTAAACGTGGTTTTAAATGTGATGCAGCCGACTCCTGCACACATTGACCCGCTCATTCGTCGGCTGAATTTAATATTCAACCATTACCAGCTTGAGCAATGCTGTGCTTTGTTAGCTTTACTTGCCAAGTGGAATCATACCTATAACCTTGTTTCGGCTAACAGCATAAAACAACTAGTTAGTTACCATTTGCTAGATGCATTAACTATTGCAAACAGCATAAAACAGTTATGCCCTAAAAATATTTTAGATGTCGGGTCAGGAGCAGGTTTCCCCGGTATACCATTGGCAATCGCATTACCTAAAACAAGTGTCACGTTAATTGATTCGAGCCAGAAAAAAACTGCTTTTTTGCGCCAAGCGAAAATAGAAATTGCAATACCTAATATCCACGTTGTCACTCAAAAAGTGGAGAGTTGGCAAACACCGATACTTTTTGATTGCATCGTAAGTCGTGCATTTTCTACGCTGGCAATTTTCACACAAAAAACACGCCATCTTATCGCTCAACAAGGCAAGTGGTTTGCTATGAAAGGAGATTTATCAATGATTGATTTTGAAGTTTTGCCCGTTGATATTGTTATTAGTCGAGTTATTGCTTTGACAATACCTGATGTTAAAGCTACACGTCATTTGATTGTATTGAATCATCAAAATACTGCTTTGTAGCATTGCCAAAATGGTGTTTTGGTCTTACTATTGCAATCTTTACAATTTTAGTATTTAGTTGCGTCGGTTAAATCAATTCTTGTAAGAAATTATCATTATATTTCATTGATTTATGGCTATTGAATTAACGCCCAAGTCCTATATTGTTCACCATTTGACCAATCTAACACATACGGGTCATTTACAAGAGCGGGTGGTTGATTTTCACTTATTGAATATTGATTCCATTCTTTGGTCAATAATTGCTGGATTGATTATTCTGGTGTCCTTATATGCCATTATAAAGCCTGCAACAGCAAGCACACCTAATCGTTGGCAGGCTGCAGTGGAGTTACTTGTTGAATTTGTTGCTAACCAATCTAGAACCATTGTCCGTGGCAAACAGTCTTTTGTAGCCCCTTTAGCCTTAATTACCTTTTTGTGGGTGGTGATGATGAATAGCTTTGATTTACTACCTGTTGATTTAATGCCTAGCGTTATGGAATATTTAGGTGTTCAGCATAACCATATGCGTATCGTGCCAACTGCTGATTTAAATACAACATTAGGTATGGCGCTTGGTGTTTTTGGTATGAGCTTGTTTTTTAATCTGCGACATAAACATCTAAGTGGATTCTGCAAAGAGCTTGTCACTGTGCCATTTGGTGCCAATCTATTTTTTTGGCCATTTAACCTGCTACTGAATCTTATAGAATATATTGCTAAAACATTATCGCTAGGCATGCGATTATTTGGCAATATGCTCGCTGGGGAATTAATATTCTGTTTAATTGCACTACTTGGCACACTGTGGACGGGTTTAAATTTTACCTCTTTACTGGGTGTGGCAGGTCATTTTCTCGCAGGTATTGCTTGGGCAATATTTCATATTTTGATTATCGTACTACAAGGCTTTATTTTTATGATGCTCACGCTAGTATATATAGGTCAAGCTTGTGATCACCATACATAATCTAAGCTCTTTCAAAGCATGATGGGTTTTATTTTTTTAAAAGGGAGAAAGTGATGACGGATGTTGCTATGGTAGCCTTATCTTGTGGTTTAATTGTAGGATTAGGTGCAGTGGGTGCCTGTATTGGTATTGGATTAATGGGTGGTAAATTTATTGAAGCCTCTGCTCGCCAACCAGAGCTAATGGAACAATTACAGGTCAAGATGTTTTTGTTAGCAGGGCTCGTTGATGCAGCTTTTCTAATTGGGGTAGGGGTAGCTATGATGTTTGCTTTTGCTAATCCATTTGCCAGCTAATATTAATAGCTTATTTATATAAATGATTGCTATAGGACTTACATTGTGAACATAAACGCTACACTGTTGGTACAGTTGGCAGTGTTTTTTTCGCTGGCTTGGATTACGACAAAATATATCTGGCCTCCTATTACACGTGTTTTGGATGCACGCATAAAGAAGATAGCCGATGCTTTGTCTGCAGCAGAGCGTAGCGAGCAAGATCTTTTACTTATCAAAGAGCGCATTCAAACACAACTGCAATCCGCTCATGATCAAGCTGCCATCATCCTAGATGAAGCACATGTACGAGCTAAAAAGATCATTGAAGAGGCACAAACACTTACTAAACAGACTGCTGAGCAATATTTATCTAAAACACATCAACAAATTGAGCAAGAAAGACTGCAAGCTAAAAAAGCTTTGCAAGCTGAGTTAGCAAGTTTGGTAGTGGAGGGCGTCGAAAGTATTCTTCATAAAGAAGTTGATATAAAAGTACATGCTGATTTGCTTGATAAACTTAAACTCAATATGCGTTGATTATGACTGCTTTAAACCATGTAGCGCAATCTTACGCTAGGGCTCTGTTTGATATTGCCAAATCAACAAATAGTTCGGAAGAGTGGTCGGCAATATTAGCAAATCTTGCTGCTTTAACTCAGCCAAAATCCATGCAGTATTTGCTTAATCACCCTAATTTTTCTTCTGCAATGCTGCGCAAGCTATTGATGCATCATATTGCTCAATGTTATCAACAGCCTGTTAGCAATCTATTAGCTTTGCTAAAAAAGTATAAGCGCCTAGCCATTCTGCCCAGCATTCATCAAGCATTTTTACAGCTAAAACTCGCTTCGGAAAATAAAGTAGCTGTAACGGTTGAGTCGGCTTTTGAACTAACAAAAACGCAAATTGCACGTCTTGAGCGGCAATTATCTGAGCAACATAAAAAACAGGCAGTGTTAGCCATTAAACATTGTCCAGCACTGATAGGTGGCATCAAAATTGTGATTAAAAACGAAGTATGGGATCAATCTATTCTAGGTTTACTTAACCATATCAAAGCAAGTTTTAAAAACAAGGAGCATCCATGCAGTTAAATCCGTCCGAAATTAGCGCATTTATTAAGGCTAATATACAGGGTTTGCCTGACCTTACTACTGCTTACCATAAAGGTACAGTTATATCGGTAGCCGATGGCATTGTTCGCATTTATGGTCTTGACCAAGCAATGGTTGGCGAATTACTGCAATTTCCAAATGATGTGTTTGGATTGGTGATGAATTTAGAACAAGATTCAGTTGGAGCAGTCATTCTAGGAGAGTATGCGCATATTACCGAAGGTGATGAAGTAATCTGTACAGGACGTATTCTAGAAGTTCCTGTCGGACCTGCTTTAGTTGGTCGTGTTGTCAATGCCTTAGGGCAACCTATTGATGGCAAGGGTCAAATTGAAGCAGCCTATTTTTCACCTATTGAAAAAATTGCACCCGGTGTTATTTGGCGCCAATCTGTCTCGCAACCTTTACAAACTGGATACAAATCTATTGACGCCATGATCCCTATTGGTAGAGGGCAACGTGAATTAATTATTGGTGATCGCCAGATTGGTAAAACTACCTTGGCGGTTGATACCATCATTCGACAAAAAAATACTGGTGTTATTTGTATTTATGTTGCTATTGGCCAAAAGAATTCTTCAATTGCTGGGCTTGTGCATAAATTGATTGAATATGATGCTTTAAAACACACGATTGTTGTTGTTGCTGCCGCTGCTGAATCTGCTGCATTACAGTATATTGCACCGTACGCTGGCTGTACGATGGGAGAATATTTCCGTGATCGAGGAGAGGATGCACTCATTATTTATGATGACCTTTCTAAACAAGCTGTTGCTTATCGACAAATTTCTCTACTACTTCGTCGACCACCTGGTCGTGAAGCTTATCCTGGAGATGTGTTTTATCTTCACTCGCGCCTGCTAGAGCGTGCAGCACGCGTTAATGCAGATTATGTTGAAAAAGCAACAAATGGTCAGGTAAAAGGTAAAACAGGTTCTTTGACAGCATTACCTATTATTGAAACACAAGCAGGTGATGTATCGGCTTTTGTACCCACCAATGTTATTTCGATTACAGATGGACAAATTTTTCTAGGAGCCGATTTATTTTATGCAGGGATTCGCCCCGCGGTTGATGTTGGTGTCTCCGTATCCCGTGTTGGTGGTGCGGCACAAACGAAAATTATTAAACAGCTTGCGGGTGGTGTAAAATTGGCACTAGCGCAATATCGCGAACTTGCTGCTTTTTCACAGTTTGCTTCCGACCTTGATGACGTAACACGTAAACAACTACAGCATGGTCAGATAGTCACCGAATTGATGAAACAAAAACACTTTTCTACGCTGAGTATTGCAGAAATCGCTTTAACACTCTGGTGTATTAGCCAAGGCTGTTATGAAGATATACCTGTCGAACAAGCTCTATCCTTTGAGGCAGGCTTTCATACTTATGTTATGGATCATTATCCTGATCTGATTAGTGGTATTAATAAAACGGGCGAAAACTTCACAGGAGAGCAAGAAACCATCCTAAAAGAAGCAATAAAATCTTTCAAGATCACGTTTAATAGTAAATGGATCAATCATAAAAATGATTAATAGGGGCATTTTAACAAAAATCAAAAACGTTCAAAACACGCAAAAAATTACGCGCGCGATGCAGATGGTATCTGTGGCCAAAATGCATAAAACGCAAGAGCATATTAATATGGCGCGCCCCTATGCAGAAAAAGTACGCGCTGTGATGGCGCACTTATCAATGACTAATACCGATATTAAATTACCTTTTCTTAAACCCCATTCATCTGTTTCGCGCGCTGGCATAATACTTGTTACCAGCGATAAAGGTTTGTGTGGAGGATTAAACATTAATCTCATCAAACGTTTTTTGCATCAAGTACATGAATTATCTGCCAGTCATATCACGACAGAAGCATGTTGTTTAGGTTTAAAAGGGTTGATTGCCTGTAAAAAAGCACATATTGATGTCATTGCAAGCGCCGTTGAGCTGGGTGATACACCGCAAATGGATAATCTTATCGGTCCGGTATCACGTGTCTTGCAACGATATGAAGAACAAAGCGTTGATATGATTTATATACTGTACTCTCGTTTTATTAATTCAATGAAACAAATACCAGTACTCGAGCAAATTGTCCCGCTGACAGGAGATCATACGAAAGTCAGTAGTGGATACGCCATTGACTACTTATATGAGCCCGATGCACAAGCAGTATTGCAATGGTTAGTCAAGCGTTATATTGAGTCGGTGATTTATCAAGCGGTCGCCGATAATATGGCCTCTGAGCAAGCCGCAAGAATGGTAGCTATGAAAGCCGCAACCGATAATGCTGACCATGTCTTAAAAGAATTGCTCTTAACTTATAACAAGTCTCGCCAAGCTGCTATTACGACAGAATTATCTGAAATTATGGCAGGTGCAGCAGCGGTATAGGATAACGCAAACATTTATTAACGAGGTGCAGGAGTTGTATAAGAATGAGCCAAGGTAAAATTGTTCAAATTGTTGGTGCCATTGTAGACGTTGAATTTTTAGAGGAAATCATACCTAAAATATACGATGCGCTCATTGTCTCAGAGGTTAATTTGACGCTAGAAGTGGCGCAACAAATAGGGGGTCGGATTGTTCGCTGTATCGCCATGGGCACATCTGATGGCTTGCGTAGAGGAATGCTTGTTGTCAATACCCAAGCGCCAATTAGTGTTCCTGTTGGGCAAGCAACCTTAGGGCGCATCATGGATGTATTGGGCAATCCGATCGATGAAGCCGGAGAAATTGCAACAAAAACAAAACGCTCTATTCACCAAGCAAGTCCAGCATTTGATACGCTATCAACTTCCGAAGAACTATTAGAGACTGGTATTAAAGTCATTGACTTACTATGTCCTTTTGCTAAGGGAGGTAAAATTGGTCTATTTGGTGGCGCAGGCGTCGGTAAGACGGTCAATATGATGGAACTTATCCATAATATAGCTAAAGCCCATTCAGGTCTATCTGTATTCGCGGGAGTAGGAGAGCGTACCCGGGAGGGTAATGATTTTTATCATGAGATGAAAGACGCCAAAGTCTTAGATAAAGTTGCTATGGTTTATGGTCAGATGAATGAGCCACCAGGCAATCGGTTACGTGTTGCATTAACTGGACTGACTTTAGCAGAGCATTTCCGCGACGAAAAAATTGCTGGCAAAAAAGGGCGGGATGTTCTACTTTTTATTGATAACATTTACCGTTATACTTTAGCTGGCACCGAAGTCTCCGCTCTATTAGGACGTATGCCTTCTGCTGTTGGTTATCAGCCAACTTTAGCGGAAGAAATGGGTAAACTACAAGAGCGTATAACCTCAACAATATCCGGTTCAATTACTTCTGTACAAGCTGTTTATGTGCCTGCTGATGATTTGACGGATCCTTCTCCTGCAACAACTTTTACTCATCTTGATGCAACGGTCGTGTTATCACGAGACATTTCGTCACTTGGTATTTATCCTGCAGTTGACCCTTTAAGCTCAACATCTCGTCAACTTGACCCTTTTAAAATCGGGGAAGATCATTACGCAGTAGCCAGAGGTGTGCAATCTACCCTTCAACGCTATAAAGAATTGCGTGATATCATCGCTATCCTTGGTATGGATGAATTATCTGATGTGGATAAATTATTGGTATCACGTGCACGTAAAATTCAACGGTTTTTGTCGCAACCTTTCCATGTTGCCGAAGTTTTCACTGGTTCACCTGGTCGCTATGTATCGCTCAAGGACACCATTGCAGGTTTTAAAGCAATTTTAGAGGGAGCGTGTGATACCTTGCCCGAACAAGCGTTTTACATGGTAGGCGACTTAAACGAAGCAAGGAAGAAAGTATCAGATTTACCTGAAAGCGCATCATGAAAGTCATGCAAGTAGAGATAGTTAGTTCTGAGCGCTCTATTTATTCTGGGCAAGCGGTTTTTGTTACAGCACCTGGTGTTGAGGGAGAAATCGGTATTTATCCACAACATACACCTCTTTTGACGCGCATTAAACCTGGTCTGCTTCGTTTGGTGCCACCAGGCGATAAACAAGAGGTGCTTATTGCTATATCAGGTGGATTGCTAGAAATACAACCAACACTTGTCACGGTACTTGCTGATACCGCTTTGCGGGACGATGAATTAGATGAACAAAGAGCTATCAAAGCAAAAGAAACCGCAGAACAAATTTTGAAAAAAACGAAAAATGATAAAGCAATAACTGCCGCTCATGCATCTTTGGCAGCAGCAATTGCTGAATTAAAGGCGCTTTATTATCTACGCCATCGCAAGCCTTAAAAAGGGAGATTAAACGAATGACACTCGGCATCGTTATTCTTGCCGCAGGAGAGGGAAAACGTATGCTTTCACCTTTACCTAAGGCATTGCATCCCTTAGGTGGCGTCCCCATGATTGCACATGTACTCCGTACAGCCAAAGCGTTAAAGCCAGATCAATTAGCTATCGTGCATGGCCATTTAGGGCTCATGTTACAGCAGTATTTGGCGGAAGATAAAACCATTACATGGATAGCACAACCTACGCAATTAGGTACAGGTCATGCCTTAAAAATTGCTTTAGATCAGTTGCCACGTACAGACTATATATTGGTTTTGTATAGCGATGTTCCTTGTATCAGCGCTAATACATTACAACGATTATTACATCAAGCTAAAACGATTCAAGGTATTGCGCTTTTGACAAACCAATCCAGTGATCCAACTGATTTAGGGCGCATTATTCGCGATGAAACGGGTAATATTATCAATATTATTGAAGAAAAAGATGCCAGTACAGCACAAAAAGCGATTTTGGAAACCCATGCCGGTATTATGGTTTTACCAGGCGCGCCACTTCTTGATTGGCTTAGCGCATTGAATGTTGACAATGCACAGCGTGAATATTATCTCACTGATATTATTAGGTGTGCTGCGCGTGATGGTATGCCAATTTCTTCGGTACTTGCTGAACCCAGTTGGCAAGCTATGGGCGTTAATACCATGGCTCAACTTGCTCAATTGGAGCGATATTTTCAACAGTCCCAAGCGCATCGCCTGTTAAGTGAAGGGGTTACACTAATCGACCCTAGTCGCTTTGATTTGCGTGGCGAACTTACTTGTGGCAGAGGCGTGATCATTGACATTAATTGTCTAATTCTTGGAAGCGTTAGGTTGGATGACCAAGTTACTATCGGTGCACATTGCATTTTAAAAGATGTTATCATCGGCTCTAACACGACTATTAAGCCTTTTTCGCATATTGAAGGCACTCACATTGGATCAAAAGTAACTGTTGGGCCTTATGCTCGACTCAGAGCTGGTACACAGCTAGAAGAAGGTGTACATGTTGGTAATTTTGTGGAAATTAAAAATAGTACGCTTGCTTCTTACAGCAAGGCTAATCATTTTGGATATTTGGGTGATGCAAAGATCGGCAATTTCGTCAATATCGGTGCTGGCACAGTAACTTGTAATTATGATGGCGCTAATAAATTTAGCACGGTGATCGAAAAAGGAGCTTTTATCGGATCCGGCACGATGCTCGTTGCACCAGTACAAATTGGTCAAAATGCAACCATCGGTGCAGGCTCGGTGATTACACAGGATGCACCGCCAGATGCTTTAACATTCGCTCGTTCAATTCAAACAACGAAAAAAAATTGGCAAAAACCAAAAAAATCAGACGATATGGTGCAATAAACTACCTAAATACTGCTGGTAACGGTTGACCTAGTACCCACCTTGGATATACCGCGAAACGACCAGCTAACTTTATGTATTGTTGGTTTAAAGCGCCCGCAAAGGCAATCATGGCGCCATTATCAGCGCATAGTTCAATGGGTGGATAGGCAATTTGCCAGTTATTATTTTCAGCTTGCACAGCTAAAGCTTTGCGTAACTGTTCGTTAAGACTTACCCCTCCTGCAACAACTAAGCGTTTCATCTGATAAATAGACAATCCAAGACCTATTTTATTGACCAAAACATCAACCATGGCTGCTTGAAAGGCTGCGCATAAATCATGTTTTGTGGTTTCATCTATGGGTTGCTGCTGTGCATTGACTAAGTGAACCATAGCTGTTTTAAGTCCAGAAAAACTCATCATTAAATCATGTCGCTTTCCCAGTGGTCTTGGTAGTCTAAATCGATTAGGGTCTCCTAATTTTGCCAAAGCAGATAACTGTTTTGCGCCAGGATAGGGTAACCCTAGCAGTTTAGCTACTTTATCAAAAGCTTCGCCTGCCGCGTCATCTAGTGTTTCCCCAATTAACTGATATTCACCAATAGCTTTGGCTTTAAAAAATTGCGTATGCCCACCCGACACAAGTAATGTTAAAAATGGAAATGCTATAGCATGTGATGGATAAAGGGCAGCGAGCAAATGGCCTTCTAAATGATTGACTGGAATAACGGGTATATTGAGCGCAAAAGCCAGTGATTCGGCAACGCTAGCCCCTACCAATAAAGCACCAGACAATCCTGGTCCCGCAGTATAAGCAATAGCATCAATTGATGAGAGCGTTTGGTGGCTATTATTTAAGCAAGTTTTAATAAGTGGCACAATGTGACGAATATGATCACGACTGGCTATCTCAGGCACAACGCCGCCATACCGCGCATGCAGTGCTGTTTGTGTATGCAGCACTTGTACTAAATGCTGCGCTTTATCATCATAAAGCGCTACGCCTGTTTCATCGCAAGATGTTTCAATACCAAGTACTAGCATAGGTTAAAAATTTATATCCAAATCATTATTAGGAGGATGCTATACTGCATTGATCACACGAGTATTTTATTGTTCATTGATAATTAAGAAAGTTATAACGTGAAAACGGCACGGCGTTATGCCCGAGAACTGGCTATGCAGGGCATTTTTCAATGGCAATTTAATCGTGATGTATCTATTTTAACTATTGAAAATGATTTACGTGACTACAAAGGGTTTTCTAGAGCAGACAGCAAATTCTTGCTTGATCTTTTGCGTGGTGTGGTGCAGCAAGAACCGCTATTACTAGCTAAAATTATACCGCATTATGATTGTTCGGCAAAGGAAGTCAAGCCTGTTGAGCGCACGATTTTGTTGATAGGAACCTATGAATTACTTTATCACGCCGACACACCATCACGCGTCATCCTCAATGAAGCAATTGAAATCGCCAAAGTATTTGGTGGCACCGATGGCCATAAATTTGTTAACGGTGTATTGGACAAATTGGCCGTTGCTATTCGCGGTTAGACTAGCGACCTTTTTATGTGTTGATGCATGATGAATGAATTTGAACTGATCAATCATTTTTTTAAGCAACCTTGCCATCATTCAACTTTAGGTATTGGAGATGATGCTGCTATCTTCGCACCAACAACAGGTTGTGAAATACATGTATCGGTTGATACATTAGTTGAGCATCAACATTTTTTCGCTAATACGTCACCAACCGATCTTGGTCATAAAGCATTAGCGATCAACATATCCGATATCGCAGCAATGGGTGCTGTGCCACGTTGGGCCTTGTTATCACTCACACTGCCCCAAGTTGACCCACCTTGGTTAGCAGGTTTTATGCGTGGGTTTTTTTCACTAGCTAAACATTTTAATATTGACTTAATTGGGGGAGACACCGTTTGCGGTCCGCTTGCGGTGACTGTGACTATCATCGGTGAATCACCCATCGGTCGTGCTTTATATCGTAGTGCTGCTAAACCAGATGAAGATATTTGGGTAAGTGGTATATTAGGGTTAGCGGCGTTTTCGGTGTATTACCAAACACAAACTAATCATATTCAAAAAGAAACTATTCCCACTGAATTATGGGCAATGAGTGAAGACAAATTGAATAGACCATCGCCTCGCGTAGCGCTTGGTCAAGCATTACGTGGTATAGCAAGTGCTTGTATTGATGTATCAGATGGATTGCTTAGCGATTTATCTCATCTTCTTAACGCTTCTTGCTGTGGCGCTACATTGTGGTTCGAAACCTTACCTTCCCATCCTTTTATCAAACAAGACTCTATTTTACAGCACCGCTGCTTACTTGGTGGCGGGGATGACTATGAACTTCTTTTCACTGCTCCTGCACAACATCGTAATCATATTGATCAACTGAGCCAAGCACTACAATTACCTTTAACGCGCATTGGTGTATTACATACCCAACGCGGTTTACAGGTGTTAGATCAATATGCTCAGCCCATTACGATCACCCATAGAGGATTTGATCACTTTGCTTAAAATTAACTGGCGTTTCATTATGCGTCACCCTGCTTATTTTCTTGCTTTCGGGATGGGTATTGGTTTGTTGCCTAAAGCACCCGGTACCATTGGCTCGTTGTGCGTTATACCTTTTGTATGGCTCTGGTATGACCTCAATGGTTCTATGACAGGGCTTACCATTTTATGCGGATTATTTTTTATAGTAGGTACTTGGTGCTGTCAGGTTACAGGGCGCGCTATAGGGGTATCGGATTACGCAGGGCTTGTTATAGACGAAATGGTTGCAATGAGTATCTTACTCATCGCCTTGCCTTATTCATGGCGATGGTGGAGCATTGGTTTTATCTTATTTCGATGGATAGATATTCAAAAACCGTGGCCAATTAACTGGGTTGATCGCACTTATAAAAATGGTTTTGGCGTTATGTTAGATGACCTCTTAGCTGTAGGCTATGTTCTGATCATTTATCATGGCATCAAGATGAGTTTTTTATTAAAGTGATCAATCATTCCTCATGAACGATTTAGGAGTAAAACAATGGTACAGGAAAGAACGTTATCATTGATTAAACCCAATGCAGTAGATGCGCAACATATTGGCGAAATTATCCATCGCTTTGAAAGCAATCAACTTCGAATTATCGGCATGAAAATGTGTCAACTTTCTCAACAAAAAGCAGAAGGATTTTATGCAATCCATCGCCACAAGCCTTTTTTTAGGCATTTGATCGATTTTATAATATCTGGCCCGATTGTCTTACTGGTACTGGAGGGCGAAGATGCCATCGCGAAAAATCGGCGTTTGATGGGTCATGTAGATCCTGTTTTGGCTGAACCACAAACTATTCGTAAGGATTTTGGTCAAACAATCACTGCCAACGGTATTCACGGTTCGGATTGTGTGAGTAACGCGGCTTTAGAAATTCGTTATTTTTTTGCAGAAACTGAGCTTTATCCGCATTCCTTGTCGTCATGATCAATTTATTAAACTATAGTCGAACGCAATTACAAAATTGGTTTGCATCGTTAGACGAAAAACCCTTTCATGCTGGTCAAGTTATGCGTTGGATTTACCAGCATCAATTAAGCGATGTTACTCAAATGAGTAACTTATCGCATTTGTTGAAAAAAAAATTATCTGCCTTGGCAACGATTCCGCAGCCTCATCTTTTACAACAGCACTGTTCCAGCGATGGTACATGTAAATGGCTATTTGATACGGGTCATAATACAGCCATTGAAACAGTATTTATTCCCGAAAAAACACGAGGTACGCTATGTATTTCATCGCAAGTTGGTTGTGCTCTAAAATGCGCATTTTGTGCAACAGGTCACCAAGGTTTTTATCGCAACTTAACCACAGCAGAAATTATCGGGCAGTTATGGTGGGCAAAGCAAGTATTGCCTGCAACGCATCATAGCCAACGAATTATTTCCAATGTCGTGCTGATGGGTATGGGAGAGCCACTAGCCAATTTTGATGCACTAGTTGTAGCGCTTGATATTATGTTGGATGACTTTGCTTATGGTTTATCAAGAAGGCGTGTGACTGTTTCAACAGCCGGCATGGTACCGCAAATAGCTCAATTAGCTAGAACAAAACCCGTGGCGCTGGCAGTCAGTTTGCATGCCCCTAATGATGCCATACGCGATCAACTGGTTCCATTGAATAAAAAATATCCCTTAGCTAGATTGATGGAGGCTTGTGAAGACTATCTATGTTTTGCGCCACGTGATTTTATTACCTTCGAGTATGTACTTTTAGCGGGTATAAACGATCAAATCGTTCACGCAAAAAGTCTGATTAAGCTATTAGCTCCTATTCCTTGCAAAATTAATCTTATTCCTTTTAATCCTTTTTCTTTATCTTCCTTTATGACACCGAGTAAAAAAACCATTGAACAGTTTGAGGATACGCTACAATCGGCAGGCTTTGTTGTCACAATACGTAAAACACGTGGACAAGATATCGCCGCTGCCTGTGGTCAATTAGCAGGTAGGGTACGTCCTAAAACCCCATCAAACGCTCAAGTTTTATGAATACTTCGGCTTTATTACGTACGACCTCCACAGTTTATGTAGGTTCTGTTGCTATTGGCACAGGGCATCCTGTTGTGGTGCAATCCATGACTAATATATCAACAAGTAATGTTGTGGCGACGGTTGAGCAAATTAAAGCTTTATCTGATGCCGGATCAGAAATGGTTCGTTTGACTGTGGATACCAAAGCTGCCGCGCAAGCTGTCCCAACAATTCGTCAACTACTAGATAAGGCAGGCTATCAGGTTCCTTTAATTGGGGATTTTCATTTTAATGGGGATCGATTACTGCGCGATTGTCCAGATTGCGCGATAGCTTTGGCCAAATACCGAATTAATCCAGGTAATGTCAATAGCAGCCGGCTAGGCGATACGGCCTTTTGTTTTTTAATTGAGCAGGCCATAAAATACGACCGCCCAATTCGCATTGGTGCAAATTGGGGAAGTCTTGACCCGGTCTTTTTATCGCATAAGATTGAGGAAAACCAAAAACAAGTGCATCCTAAACCCATCGAAATCCTTATGGACGATGCACTCATTCAATCAGTGTTAGAAGCTGCTGATCACGCCAGGCAACTGGGTTTGGCTCAAAACAAGATCATTTTGTCTTGCAAAGTCAGTCAAGTGAATCGTCTTATTGCTATTTATCGTCGATTAGCCCAAGCTTGTTCTTATCCTTTACATCTTGGATTAACCGAAGCAGGGTTAGGCTACTCGGGTATTGTTACAACCACAGCAGCGCTGACAGTGTTATTGTCAGAAGGTATTGGAGAAACTATACGCGTTTCCCTAACACCACAGAACAATGAACCCCGAACCACTGAAGTTACCATAGCTCAAGCGATTTTACAGTCACTTGATTTACGTCGCTTTACGCCACATGTTACCGCTTGCCCAGGTTGTGGCCGCACTACAAGCCGAGTATTTCAAGAACTAGCTTTTCAAGTCCAGCAATATATTGCACAAAAAATGCCCATGTGGAAAAAACAGTACGTAGGTGTTGAAAACCTACAGGTTGCTGTGATGGGTTGTGTTGTTAATGGTCCGGGTGAGAGTAAATTAGCCAATATTGGTATTGCCTTACCTGGTAAGGGAGAAAAACCATCTGCTCCGGTATATGTTAACGGTAAAAAAACGGTTACCTTACATGGTGATCATATTGCAGATCAATTCAAAGTCTTAATTGAGCAGTATGTCCAACACACTTATTAGGCGATCATCTCATAGCTATGTAGTGGTTAGAGCAATCAAACTAAAAATACGGCCATGAAACGCAATAAACCCATGATGATGACAGGGCAACCAGCATCCTTTTTGTGATCATCTTTTTTTCCACACATAGCTGATCCAATTTTGAACCCACTCTGTTTGGATGGGCTACGCTAAAATCATCCACAACGATGGATGCGTGATATTTTCACGCTCTTTACCTGCTTGATTACTCTATAATGTGTAGGTATCTTGCATCCTCTAGCGATTGACGTGAGCATTTTTGATGAATCAAATTGAACAGCAACCTATTCAAGTTTTACGTGGTATGCGCGATAGCTTACCAAGCGAAGCAAATCATTGGTCGGCTATCGAAAATATACTTAAAGCTTGGTGTGTTGATTACGGTTATCAGCGGATCAATTTACCCATTATCGAATCCACACAGTTATTTTTGCGCACGTTAGGTGAAACAAGCGATATTGTTGAAAAAGAGATGTTTACTTTCACCGATACATTAAATAGCAAAAGCGTCACACTGCGCCCAGAAGGCACGGCTTCTTGTGTACGTGCTGTGCTAAATAGCCATGCACTCCGCCATCAACCCATGCAGCGTTTATGGTATTACGGCTCGATGTTTCGCCATGAGCGGCCTCAAAAAGGTCGCTATCGGGAGTTCTGTCAGATTGGTCTTGAAGCATTAGGGATGGAAGGACCAGATATTGATGCCGAATTGATCCTCATGACGAAAGACCTTTGGCAACGCCTTGGTATATTAGATAATTTAGTGTTGCAGATTAATTCAATCGGCACAGCCGATGAACGTTCCGCTTATCGCCAAGCACTCGTAGATTATTTATTGCCACATTGTGCACAGCTTGATCAAGATAGCCAACGCCGACTTGCCACCAACCCTCTTCGAATTTTAGATTCAAAAGATGAGACGACACAAGCACTATGCCAGCGTGCTCCGCGCTTGATGGATTATCTGGGTGATCGTTCACTTGAACACTACCATGCTTGGAAAAAAATGCTTGATGCGCTACAGATTCATTATGTTGAAAATCCGAATTTGGTGCGCGGGTTAGATTACTATAATTTTTCTGTATTGGAATGGGTAACCACCTCAAAAGGTGCCCAAAACACGGTATGTGCTGGTGGTCGCTATGATCAATTAATGAGTCAATTAGGCGGTAAAGCCACACCTGCTGCCGGATTAGCAATTGGTATAGAACGCGTGCTACAGTTAGTAGATCATAACAATCAATGGCTTGCTAATATTGTGCCGGATATTTATCTTATCCAAAAAGGAGAAGAAGCATCGCTTCATGCTTTATGCATTGCTAATACCTTGCGGCAAGCAGGATATCATGTGTTGCAACATATGGGTCAAGCTAAGTTTGCTTATCAATTTAAGCAAGCTAATCTTTCCGGTGCACGTTTTGCTATTGTTCTTGGAGAGCATGAAATGGCTCAGCACACGGTTACCATCAAGCCACTTTTAGAAGCAGGCAAGCCACAGCAAACCGTTCAGCAAACTGATTTGATGACCACTCTTAAGGCTCTTTGCACATAAAATAAGGAATACTACGTTATGGCACATCATTTAGATGAACAAGAAAAAATTGAACATTTGAAGCGGTTTTGGCACCAGTATGGTAAATGGCTCACCATCGCCTTGAGCGCTTTGATTGTTGGTTATTTAGGGCATATTGCTTATGATCAATACCAAGCCCGTCGTGCCTACCAAGCCGCCGAAATATATGTCACACTAGATATAGCGATCGGCCAACGTGACTTTGCCAAAGCACAAGGCGCTGCTGACCAATTGATCAACAACTATGCTAACACGGCTTATGCTTCACGTGCTGCTTTACTGTTTGCTAAAATCGCGTACCTGCAACGCCACATTGATCAAGCCAAAGCGAAGTTAAATTGGGTCATTGAAAATAGTGATGAGCCTGCATTACAGGCCATTGCTCAGATACGCCTGGCTACCTTATTGTTTAATGAAAAGCAATATCAAGCAGCGCTGGCTGCGATAGCCGCATTACAAGACAAAACATTCGATGCGCAAAGCTTAGAGCTTAAAGGGGATATTTTACGCAATTTGCGTCAATATGTAGCAGCTAAAGCAGCCTATGAAGCCGCACTCAAAACATTGCGTGCCAACGACCCCAATCGCTTCTTACTAGAAATTAAATTAAGCGAACTAGGAAATTAATTATGTATGATCGTATCATCGCCGTCGTGTTATCGGTATGTTTGGTAGGCTGTGCCAACCTTTTCCCTGCGAAGGATATACGTCAACCCGTTTCGCTGGTTCCCATTAAGAATACCTATCCTATTATTACTAAATGGACAGTTTTTTCTGTCAAAGCAGTTGATCGACGATTATCCAGCAGTTTTTCACCAGCATATCATGATGGCTTTGTCTACGCTGCTTGGCCAAATGGTCGGATCGAAGCAATTGATCGTTTAACCGGACAGATTCGCCAAAAATGGATCGTGCCCAAAGTTAGACTTACTTGTACGCCAGCTATTTTTCAGCGTGTACTATTTTTGGGCACAGATAAAGCCGAGCTCATTGCATGGCATGCCGATAATAAGCAAATACTTTGGAAAAATAATCTCTCTAGTCTTTTACTCGAGCCTCCACTGATTGTTGATGATACGGTCATTACTAAAACGAATGATGGACATATTAGTGGTTTTGACCGCAAAACTGGTGCCTTAAAATGGCGTAATCAACACGCTGTTCCAAGTTTTATGATTCGCAGTAATCAATCACTTACCGCATTTGACCACTCAGCATTTTTGTTAGGCATGCCTGTTGGTTATATTTATGCCATTGACCCTCAGACAGGTTATAAATTATGGCAAGAATCCATTACCGTTCCTAAAGGGCGTACTGAATTTGAAGGGGCGGTTGACGTTATTTATCCCCCTTTACTCAAGGGCGATTTACTCTATACCACTGCTTATGAAGCAAGCATTGTCTGTTTTGATTTAAGAACTAATAAAAGACAATGGTCAAAAAATATTGCAACGCATCAACCCATAGTCATATTAGGCTCCTCTATTGTGATGAGTACAACCCATAGTGAGGTGGTGGCACTTGACCGCTATAGCGGTCAAGAGTTATGGCGCACTAAAACACTTTTACATCGTGCCATATCTGGTCCTGTTGCCCTTGGCAGTATGGTCATGGTGATGGATCGGTTTGGTATCGCACATGTCATGGATCCAGATACGGGATTATTAGTAGGACGCAAAAATATCGGTATTGGTGCACTATTAAGTGCTCCGCAATCGTTTGATGAAGGCGTTTTGCTTCAAAATCGCTATGGCAAGCTCGTGTATATTGTCCTAGGAAAATAAAGTGAAGCCAACTATTGCCCTCATTGGTCGCCCCAATGTGGGAAAATCAACGCTATTTAATCGTCTCACAAAAAGCCAATCGGCTATTGTTATGGATGAGCCAGGCATTACAAGGGATCGACAAATTGGTGAAGGTAGGGTAGGGGATAGGCCTTATTGGGTCGTTGATACCGGTGGATTTGAAGCAAATGCTACCGACATGGTAGATCAGCAACGTATTCAACAAACGCTTCGTGCGGTTGATGAAGCCAATGCGGTCATTGTCTTGTTGGATGCGAAAACGGGCTTAACCATACAAGATCAAGTTTTATCCGAACAACTCCGCACAAGTCACGCACGTGTCTTTTTAGTTGTTAATAAAGCCGAAGGTATGTCGCAAGCGTTGGCTACGGCGGAATTCCATGAACTAGGTTTAGGTCAACCCTATGCTATTTCTGCTACGCATGGTGACTATGTTTCAGATCTTATGGAACTTATATTAGAAAATTTTCCGCCCGTTGAAACTGTCACAAGTGCATCAAAACATCCTATTTTAGCCATCATTGGTCGACCTAATACGGGTAAATCTACCTTGTTAAATCGCATTGTAGGTGAAAATCGCGTGATTACTTGCGATGAACCGGGCACAACAAGAGACAGTATTTTTGTTGATGTGACCTATCATGACCATCACTATACGTTGATTGATACGGCTGGTATACGACGCAAAGGGCGTATTGTTCAAACCGTTGAAAAATGTTCTATATTTAGAACCTTACGTGCCATGGATACGGCTCATGTTGCCTTATTGATGTTGGATGCACGAGAGGGCATTGCCGATCAGGATTGTGCAATTGCTAACCTTGCATTGCAAGCTGGTTGTGCATTGGTTATTGCGGTAAATAAATGGGATGGCATGGACACCTATCAACAGCAAGTTATTAAGCGGTCAATCGCCCAGAAACTTGCTTTTTTAAATTTTGTGCGACTCCACTATATTTCTGCGCTGCATGGCTCAGGCATTAACGCAATCTTTCAGTCTATTGATGAAGCTTATCTGGCAGCTACCATTAAATTTTCAACACCAAAATTAACAAAAATATTAATGAATGCCGTTGCCCTGCAAGCACCCGCTAGAACGGGTAACATCGTCCCTAAGCCACGCTATGCTCATCAAGGAGGCAATATGCCTCCTACTATTATTATTCATGGGAATGCCTTACATCGTCTTTCTAAGCACTATATGCGCTTTTTAGAGCATCGTTTTCGTCAGGCTTTTAAACTCATGGGTACACCGCTTAGGGTGCAATATAAGTCGGGTCGTAATCCCTACCACAAGGCCGCTAAGCATTGATAGATATCTTTTTGGATTTTCTGAAAGCATCAAGATAATGATCGGTAAAAATATATTAGTTGTTGGCACGCAATGGGGTGACGAAGGCAAGGGTAAAATTGTTGATTTATTGACTGATCACGCAAAAGGTATTGCGCGCTTTCAAGGTGTTGTGCGCTTTCAAGGTGGACATAATGCAGGTCACACAATTGTTGTTAAGGGTAAAAAAACGATACTCAGGTTAATTCCTTCGGGTATTTTGCATGCTGATTTGACTTGCTTTATTGGCAATGGTGTTGTGGTGTCCCCTGAGGCACTTATTCAAGAGATCAAAGAGCTTGAAAGCGCAGGCGTTGCTGTGAGCCATCGCCTCAAGATTGCTCAAACTTGCCCGCTTATTCTGCCTTATCACGTCGCTTTGGATCAGGCAAGAGAAGCGAAAAAGGGTATCCATAAAATTGGTACAACAGGGCGTGGTATTGGGCCAGCATATGAAGATAAGGCTGCTCGTCGAGCCATTCGTGCACAAGATTTATTTTATCCTGAGCAATTAGCCATTAAATTAAAAGAAAATATCGCATACTATAACTTTTTATTGGAAGGCTATTTTCAAGCACCGACGATTGCTTTTAAAGAGGTACTGAACCATACCTTGCAATATGGTCAGCAGCTTTTACCCATGATTACCGACGTTTCAAGTGATTTGTATCACTATTACCAAACTGGGAAAGCTTTACTTTTTGAAGGTGCACAAGGTACCTTATTAGACGTTGATCATGGCACTTATCCTTTTGTCACATCGAGCAATTGTATTGCCGGAGCTGTGATGAGTGGTGCTGGGATTTCTCCTCAAATGCTGCATGGTGTGCTGGGCGTTGCAAAAGCTTACACTACAAGAGTAGGAGCAGGACCTTTTCCGACTGAACAAAATAATGCGATCGGTCAATATCTTGCCGAACATGGCAACGAATTCGGATCCGTGACAGGTCGTCCAAGACGTTGTGGCTGGTTCGATGCAGTGCTATTAAAGCGCTCCGTACAAATTAATGGTCTCCATGGGCTCTGCATTACTAAATTAGACGTGATGGATGGGCTAAAAGAAATTAAGCTATGTGTTGGCTATACGCTAAATGGCCAAACGATAGAGACGCTACCATTTGGCGCAGCTGATGTAGCAGCTTGCCAGCCCATTTATCAAACCTTACCCGGTTGGTCTGAATCAACCACCAACATTCAGCACTATGAAGCCTTACCAAGCCATGCCAAAAATTATTTGCAAACTATTGAGAAGATGATTGGTGTACCGATTACGATCATTTCAACAGGACCGGATCGAAATAATACGATTGTTCGAGCCGATTTTTATACCTATTGCGAGTAATGATCATTAAGATATGCTAGAATAGCTGGACGGAGGAATTAATAGGAAATTGCTGACGTGATCCGTCATTTTACACGGAATTGCCTATTAGTTTGGTTATGCTTTGCTCAGCCAACGGTGGCGCTTAGCTCAGAATTGTCTTGGGTTGGTAATATTTCAGAGGGCGGCTGGGAGAATGAGATCGACTGGCGTGGTCGCCCTGAAGAGTTGACATCGCATCTTCGACTGCAAAGCACTTATCACTTCAGTACCGATAGCGATGTTGAGTTGCGAGCCGGTGCTCAGTGGGTTGATGGCAAGATCTCGTTGGATGAGCTATCCATCGCAGCACATAACCAATTTGGACAGTTGCGTTATGGGCGACTTCCTTCATTACTTAGTGAACCAGTAGCGTATCAAACACCCACCCAACCAACCACCCAACGACGCACTGCGCCTTTTAACCGCGTGCCTATCTTCTTTGATACCCTTGAAAGTTTGTCTCACCAAACTATTGCTTATGATTCGCCCCAGTTTGGTGGCTTTCGAATTAGTTTAGCCAGTGGTCAGTCTGACCGATATGACAAACCCTTTCGCCAACTTAATGGGAATCAAGCAGTAGTTGAAAGTGAGCGAAGTTTTACGATGGACTTCGTGAATAAACCACGCCAATTCGCGGTAAAAAGTGTACAAATTAGCTTTCAACCCAATGACCTTTTTTTGGCACGTTATACCCTAGCCCAATATGCCGATCATGTCCCGGTGTTCAAAGAGCGCTCCCAAACTATGCAGTGGGACAATGACCATACCACCACCATGAAACATGCTGGCGATGTTACTGGTTTTGAACCGGGCTGGATTCAACGCTACGAAGGGGGATTTTACCAACGTAACATAGCGTTGATGGCGAGTGCTCAGTTTGCTCATTTAAGTGGTTTGCCTTTTGATTTTGATTCGCCACACAGTGCGCCTTTTAACCAAAGCTATCATGATAGCCGACAAATTGGGCTTTCAGGGGCAATTCGACTGTCGCCACAAGTGACTATTCGTGCTGGCTACGTGACAGGTAAAAGTCATTGGGTCAACGGTTTGGCTCTATCGACTACCACATCATCGCAAACTTCAAGACGATTTCAAACCATTGATGCCTATCATCCCAATGAAACGGTCGTGATGGATCGAGGCACGGCTGAATTAGAAGCATTTGTCTGCGCGGAACTGAATCCTGATGGTACCTGTCAACGCTATTATGTACCACAAGACGCGAAAACCCTGGTGACTCAAATGCTAAGCGATGTTACTGCCGCCGTGGATAAAATTGAACGCTATTTCTTGCACATCGATTTGGCATCACCGACATTATTATTAGACCATCAAGCCGAAGTTTTAGGTTTGTTAGCCCAAAAAACCCGCACTATTCATTGTAGAAATGATTCAACGTTGGCAGCTTGCCAAACGGGTGTAAAAAATATTTTGCGTGCTGCTGCCGAGATCCACCATATCAAAACTGATTTTGATCAAGCTATGGATCGTTTAGAACGAGCTCATAACAAGATTCAACATATCTGGCATCAAGTGCAACGAGCTATCCCACATCCTGAGACCGAAACAGACTATCTCAAAGAGCTGTATGAATTTGTTGAAAAAGCAGCGGCCTATAGCACTCAACAATTTGCTATGCTTCATACCTGGGAAGACACCATGGAGCAAGTTGCCCACTATGCAACCGACGAAGCGCAGTCGGTTGCATGTCATGTTCAAGAAGAAGACAGACAGTTTGATCAAGACGTACAAGCTGTAGGGGTGGCCAATCGAACTGTCTGTACCAGAGCTCCAGTGCCTTGGGGAGACTATGTTTTTGATGGTGCTCAGGTGATTGATCCGACAAACCGCAAGTTGTGTGGGACATTTAATGACGACCGTACCTGCAAAACCTACATTACCCTAAAACAAGCGCTTGATGAACTGGATTCGCTAGGAGGGCACCCTCAAGGCTATTTACAACAGGCTGACCATACAGTGGGTAATATTGTTCAAACCACAGATAATATAACTGGGTATGCTTTGGATCAAGCCTATACAAACTATTTATACCTGCGAAATACTGATCAAAAAAAAGAAGCAGCACTTGCTATATGGAATGAAGCCTATGAACTAGTTGGGCATTTTCAAAATGTTCAAGACTGGTTTACAAGCCTCCAAAGTGTGCAACAGCAAGCGGACTTACTATGGCAGCAAATACAAGCGTTAATTCCTGATCCCACGCAAGCTATACAATCCGAGCGAACGCACTATGATCGTGCTCAATCAGTGGTGCAAACGATTGCACGTTACGTCAATAGCGTATCGGGCAAGGGGTCATTTTTGAATGACGCTCGACACCAGACTATTCCAGACGTTACTTTAATTGTTGGACAAGCCAAGGATTATGCATCCCGTGTGGGCTGTCTACTTAATGCGGAAGATTACTACGCCAAAGCGGATAGGATGCGACTAGATATGGTTTGCCAGAACCATACTTTATTTCATTACTTAAGAGAAGCGAAAGAAACTTATGCGCGAGCCCTCCAAAAAAACCCTAAAGAGATGGATACTGATAGACCCAATCCTGTTTGGGAAAAGGAAGCGTGGCTGGCACTAAAAAACATCAAGGACAACCTGACCGGGCAGATCCAGACGGTACAACTCGCGTCATCGTATTGCGCCATCAAACCTTCATCCATGGCATGTCAACAACAAGCTGCTAAAGTGGGCGTAGCACTCCAAGATGCTAACCGAGCTAGGCAAGAGCTAGATCGGGCCGATCGACGTTGGGCAAGCGTGAGCACAACCATTCATCGAGTCTTAGAGGAGGCCATCAGTGCTATACCCGATGCAGAGCGGGCGCCTCTCTATAATGAAGATACCTTGAACAAAATTGGAGCGTTTCATGATCAAGCATCCCAGTTTCAATTGCATGTACATGGTTTAAGGGATTCAGCGTATCAGGAGTTTAAACAGGCGGTGTGCTTACCTCAATCAGTGGATGTCCACCTTTCTCAGGAAGATCGTCAGCAGATAGCCACGATAAAAGAAGAGCTAAAATTAACCTGCTCTGAACACCTGAACGGATCAGTGGATTCTACTTTTCCAGATCAAGAAATCATCACTGGTGTGCATACTCCTAGTCATAGCGGCAAGCCTGGTGACTCAAACACTGGTCCAAGGCATCATCCAAAAATACAAAAAGCAAAAAGAGATGCTATGGAGAAATGGTCAACCTGTTACGCAAAAGACGGGAAGGCTGATAATAAAGAAAGAAAAGCCTATCAAGCAGATGATGAAGCGGATCATAGTGAAGCGGATATCAGCAATACTCGCCATCAGGGGAGCGAACCGACATCTGAAGCGGTGAACAGGGCGGTGCTGAACCGTCAGCGTGCCGAAGCAGCCATTCAAGTAGCACGTCAAGCTAGAGAGAAAGCCAATGCAGACGCTGGGATCGCAAAGGCAGCCGAAGCGATTTATCAACAAGCTTATATATCAGAACATGGTACTAATCCCTTACCATTAAGCAACGGCCAAGACTCGACTCCTCTTTATACCGATGAGGATTACGCCAGACCTAAGGCGCACTATTATGCAGATCCTAATCAACAAATACCGGGCTATGGCGACTGGATAAAAAAACCAGAGGATACTGGGCCTCCCAAAGAGCCTGATATCCACCCCATGAAGCGTCCACCGAAACCGTATCATCCTCCCAAACCAAATGATACAGAGGGTGGTTCCATATCCCGAAGTGATTATGATCCACAGCATCCTGAAGCTTTTCGTCAAGAACATGCCCAGCGCGTGCAGGCAGACCGGTTTAACACCAGTCGTCGGGTAACCAATTTGCCCGATTCGGATCCAACGATGAAGCAATGGATGCAATACCTGCAAGCGCATTTACAGCAAAGGAGTACTCCCATAACGGGGGTGTCACCAACTCTTAACCAACAAGTTCACCGTGATTCAACTCCTCGTTTAGTGCGTCAGCAGCAGGTTGCGCCATCCACTAAACAGCAAGCGGTTCAACAACTCAAACAAGATATCAAACGCCTTGAAAAGCAACTTCGGTGGATTACGGTGTCTGGTCGCCCTCAAATTACTCGGGAGAGCTTAAAACAGGCCGCCATCCGCTTAGACAAGGACATCTTGGCAACTAAACAAGCCATCGGGCGCTCGCGCGATACACTCAATTTGCTATTTTTCAAAAAGAAACATATTCACTTAACGCATCGATCGGATCAACGCAGAGCGATTCAAAGCACGCAACGTGCTTATCTGAAAGCGCAAAGCATGATGAAAAAAGAGCAAGCCACGCTTCGTTTCTACCAACAACGCCAGGCACTATTAGCCAAATACCATCGCTTAAAGAATCGCTTGGCACAGGCTGATGAGCAGCTAGACTCTATGACGCAAAAAGGATCAAAACAAGCACCCAGAAATCGAGCAGAGTCAAAAGTGATGGGGGAGGGGGAAGTACGAACTACAGCACAAAAGGTCGCTTCACCCTCCAATACGGATCCTATAGAGGCAAAATTCAAGCAAGAACTTGCTGCCTTGATATCTCAGGTTGCTGAAACAGAATCCCTCTTCGAAGCCAAGCACCCAGTATTAGCAAAGCGTGATCAAGACAGCCAATCTTTCAATGCAATCGATATGTTGGATAAAAACATTGCCGAATTAACCGAAGCAATCAGTCTGGCAGATCAACAAAAAAACAAAGCAGAAGTTCAACGACTCACCCAAGCAAGAACTCATTACGAAAAACAAAAACAACAAGTGATGGCACGGCGACCAACCCAAGCTACCACTTATCAGAATCAACCCCGATCCAAACAAGAAGGTAAAGAGATGGGTCTTGGGTGGGGCTTAAAAGGAGGCAATCCAGGTAAGAAGGAAATAGAACAGTCGCAAGACGAGTATGAGGAAGCCAAAGAACCACCGCCAACATTTTCATTCTCAGAAGCTGTCGGCGCCGCTGAAGAAGGATTAATGGACGAAGGAAAGATTGCCGATACGCAAAGACGAATGCCATACCTTGAAACTAGAAAGAGTCCTAATCAATCTCTTGAATGGAAAGCTGAAAAGAGGTTGCAGCAGGTCGATGCGCTCTCACAGGAAGTTACAGCTGTCTTAGGGCTCGCACAAAAAAGCAAAAAAGATTTGAAAGATTTGAGTAAAAAGGAGGATATGATCCTCCAAAAAATCTCAGATATAGAGAAGCATGATCAGGAGCGCAGAGCACGCAGAGGAACATCTAGGTTATTATCTTTGAGTGGTAGTGGCCAATCCGTTAGCCTTGCTGATCGTGTCTTATCGCAAGGAAGTGAAGATGATCCAGTAGATGAGTCGAATCCTTCGCCAGAAATGCCTGAAATAAGACAAAGCGCTACGGAGGAAGAACTAAAAGATGCTTTGGTAGACACCTTGGATCAGGTTTTGCGGTCCATCCAGAATATGGATGTTGAAATTGCACGACTCCAGAGCACTATGCCAAGTGACCCAATAGGGTCGGCAGAAGCTCAGAAAAAAATCGAAGAATTAGAACACAAGAAGATCGACATGGAGCAAGCCGCAAAAGATATACAGCTTCAACAGCGTATGCAAAAGCCTAGCGATCCCCCATCACCTCCAGATAGTCCCACCAGCCTTTCGCTCGGAAAAATGCGTTCAGAAATCCAAGAAACTGAAAGCCTCATGCGAAGCACGAGAGGCGCCAGCAAGGAAAAACAAGTATTATACTTTCATTCTGAGAAACCTGTTACTGGTCAGCCTTTAGAACAGGTGACTGGGTTGTTGAACACTTTGAGCGAGCGAAAGAGAGAAGAAGGGAAGAAGGTTCAAGAGCTCTCAAGGTTAGCTGAAGATGGACTAGCAGAGTATTATTTACAACATCAAAAAAAACTTAACGAACCTTTAGGTAGCGGGAAACCCACAGATAGGCAAAGTCCAACTTTGTCAGATGAGCTAGATCAAGCACCACGGAAACCAACTCAATCGCACGAAAGGGACATGTCGCTTTCAAGCACACCATACTTTGATCGTGAGAAACCTGTTACTGATCAGCCTTTAGAACAGGCAGCCAGCTTGTTGAACGCTTTGAACGATGAACAGAGAGAGCGTTTGGAGGCGTTTCAGCTGCTCTCAAAACGAGCTCGAGCTGCGGCTGACTCAGAATTAAAAAATGAATATCTCACACAAGAACAAAGTTTCAAGAGAAGCTTGGATGTATCCCAAGTACTCCTAAATCAAGAAAAAACCCTAACAAAATTTAACTTATCTTCGAGTGGTAGTGGCCAATCCTTTAGCTTTGCTGATCGTGCCTTATCGCAGAGAATCAAAGATGAGGAGCCAGAAGAGCCAAAGCCATCATCTCTATCCATAGCGGTGTATTCCACGCCATCTTCTCATCGTATGGTTAGTTATATTTCGGGTACCAGCCAATTGATTGGTCAATCAGGCGAGCAACGTGCAGTTTCATCAGATTCGTCAGATCAAACACCAAGCGCACCAAAGGATATACGGCAAGAAAAGCCGGAATTGCCTAGTACTGCTAAAAAAATGTCGTTAAGAGAAGAGCTAGAGCTAGCAGGCTTAGATACTGAAGCAAAAGAAGAAGGACTCCTTATAACGCCTACGCCAACAGTAAAGTCTCGTTTTAAATTTCCGTCAACAACACATGAGAGCTTGTCAGAAGAAGATGAGAGCGCACAAAACAGGAGACATGTTTTAAAGGCCGCACAAGCTACACCACCTCCGAATCAAGTACAAGAAATTGATCAGTTGTTAGAAGATGACCAGCGTTCAATACAAAGAACCCAAACATCAAGACACATAACCCACAAAACATTTAGCAGCTTGGATAGTTTTTCGTTATCATCTGGCTTACCAGGAACGGAATTTAGCGTAAGCCCACTTGTAACTCAACGTAGCGATTTCTCCAACGAAGATAGATTGGAAAGCATTTTTGAAGTTGCATCATTCACATTGCCACCAAGCGGCGCAGGCGATTTGTCTGTCAAAGATCAAATAGAGAATCAAAACGAGTTGGTAGCAGCAACCGAGCTTTATCAAGAACTTCATAAAAAAAAATCACAGCTTGAAGATATCCTAGGTGCACTCAAAAAAGATTGGGAACAGAATCAGCGACAGATTGAAGAATTAAGAAATGCACGTGAAATACTTCTGTCCGAGATGGGGAAAAATGTATCAACTACTCGGACAGTCTTAGAGGAAGCAGAAGTTGATATACGTGATGCTGTAGAGAATTTAGAGGAAAGAGCAGGCGGCCGACTAAGACTTGCTCAAACCCAATTGGATGACATTAACAAACAGCAACGCGCCATTGAAATAAATCTAGTCCAAACTGAAAAAGATGATATCGAGGCTGCGATAAAACACAGCCAAAACGTGCGAAAATTTGCATCTCGTTTAAATAAAGATTCAGTCGACTTTGATAGCAGAGTAGCAAACTTATTAGTAGAGTTTGAGCATTTTAAAGAAACCGAAATGCATATGGCCAAACAAGACTTTCAAGCGAAAAAGGATGAATTAGATAGGCATCTAGAGGAGGCAATATTGAGCGAATATTACTACCCAGCACAAGTGAAAAGAATAAAAGGTATGGTACAAGATATTCAAAGTGCCATGAATAACCAACAATCTGTTATAGATAATAAAAGAGCAATATTGGGACTTACTAGACTACCCAGAGGCACAAGTTTCGGCAGTGACATTTCCTCTACATTATCTTTTCTAAAACCTAGTTTTATGGGCAGATTAACACCTATCCAAGATGAGAATACCTCATTTAACTCAAGATCGAGGACGTCATTTTTCAAAAGAGATAGCACTAACAGGCGTCTTAATTATGAAGAAGAAGATGATGATATTCCGAGAAAATCAAGACCAAGACGAAAAATAAGCGATTTGGGGGGGGGGTTCTTACCAACCATTCTCCCAGTTATCTGAACATAACTCCGAATTATTACCCCAATCACCCAATCCAACCAACCCATCACCCAATACAGGAATCTTGAAATTCCATGTTGATTTGCCTGAACGGTTTAACAAAGAAATTGAAACACGGCTCGCAAATTTAAAAAAAGACTTACTTGTAATAGATCAACAGACAGCAATAGTCCACGAGCTTGCTGAACAAAAAAGAACAATACAAAAATTTTTTGGGTCAGGTAACCTAAAGGAGCCAACTATAAATGAAGAAGCAAGATTGCTTACAGCACGTTATATTAAAGAACTTGAACAGCGCATTGTTGAGCTTGATACAGCAACAGAGAAAATAAATAAAGAGCTACGAGAAGTAAGTCTAACGGAAACAGTATCAAGAATATACAAAAACGAACTACGCAAGATAAAAGAAGCAAAAATACAATTGACAAGCGCATTACAATCAGCATTAGAGCAGTTGAGCAAGTTACCCAGCATAACGGATGAAAAATCGTTAAAACCCGATACACCATCAGCTAAAAAGACTGAAGAACCACAACCAACAAGCACTACTGTACCCGCAGAAAGAAATCCTACAGAAGAAGTAAAAGCAACACCGCAGTACGATGAGACACCCAGCATAATGGATGAAGAAGAACCGTTAACACCTTCATCCAATCAAGGAATCTTGGAATCCTATGTTGATCTGCCTCTGCAGATTTCCTTGTTGGAAAGTATCCAACATCCTACCAAAGAAGATGTAGAACAGCTCGCAAACTTAAGAAAAGACTTACGAAATCAAATAGCTCAACAGATCGCAATAATCAGCAGACTTGAAAGTCAAAACAAGGCAATACATAACTCTTTAAAGTCAGGTCGCCTAACAATTGCTGAAGAGTCTAACGAAAAATACATTGATAAACTTACTCAACGTATTGATGAGTTTAATACAGTAATAGAGGAAATAAATGAAAGGTTAGCACGACAATCATTCCTAATAGACAGCGCGAAAACAGTATACGAAACCCAACTACGCAAGATGGAAGACGAAAAAAAACAATTGGAATCCGCCTTACAAGTAGCATTAGAACGGATACACAACAGCTCACTTACCGCAGCGGATGAAATATCAACAATACACAATACCCAACTACGCAAGATGGAAGACGAAAAAAAACAATTGGAATCCGCCTTACAAGTAGCATTAGAAGTGACAGAAGAAAAGTCACCCAGCGAAATAAATGTACTTGGCAAAAAGATTGATGACATTAATACAGAACTCTGGGCCATACAGCAGTCTAAAGTTACACACAAACCTGATAATCCAACTTTCCAAACCATGCAAAGCAGAGAAGAAGAATTGAGTGACGAAGTAATGGTGATGCGAGATGAGATAAAAAGCTTACTAACAACTCTGCAGTACGACGAGCGATCCAGGTACGAAGAAAAAACTCCTACAGGAAAAGTAGAACCAAAACCGCTGTACGAAGAGCCGCCCAGCATAACACGGGGGGAAGACGCATTATTAACTATATATCGCGAAGCAGAATCTATAGGAGAGATGCAAGCACCATCCAGCATAACGGATGAAGAACAGTTTCAAAGCATTAGTAGGAGTAAGAGAAAGCGATTAAAGGCAGAATTTGCAATAATAAGAAAAGAGCTTGAACAATTAAAACACGGCGAGCTAAGCATACCCCAAACAACTTCTTTCTGGAACTGGAAAACTGCCCTTGGAGCCGGTGGAGCCGGGGTTGGATTAGTAGCGTTAGGATTTGCAATTGGCTACGTAGCCAGCCTGCTAATAATAGATGATGACGACGACGGAGAAGAAACGACTACAGAAGATACGACCGGAGAAGAAACGACTACAGAAGATACGACCGGAGAAGAAACGACTACAGAAGATACGACCGGAGAAGAAACGACTACAGAAGATACGACCGGAGAAGAAACGACTACACCTCCTGAAGAAGGAAGTACTACCACAGCAACACCTGCCACACCAACATCAATTCCAAATAGTGGGGGGGGGGGGCAGGCGGTGGATTAGTATTGGGACTCTTAGGCTTACTAGGAGCTGGTGCTGCAGCTTTCATGATGATGAATGATACAGACGAGGAAGGCGAAGAAATAGAAGATGAAACCCTACCTTTACCTGAAGACAAAACGAAAGTTTCCAATAACATGACACTAAGTGATGAACTCGTGGCACTACTCAAACTGTTCTATCGAATGGAACAAAAAACAGTTACAAAAAAAACTACAGTAACCAATCAACTGTCTCATCATCAACTTCATCCTTTCTTATTACTCGCTATGAATGGGGATGGTCCTTTGGTGATGGGATCACAATCAGCACGATATCTTAAGAGCGAGAAGCCTTTACTACCACCGTTACGGGTGGATTATCATCCCTCTACACGACAACGCTATAACTGGTTGCCTTATCAAGCCTGGCATAACAATCAACCTGAAATAGATGAACCACCAGAAATAATTACCTTCACCCCTAATCAACCAGTTGAAGTCTACGATGGCAATTTATATGACTTACAGAACCAGGATAGCGACTATCAACAATGGATCATTGGATTAGACTATGACTTCACTTCTCAAATAAAACTGAACTGTTCGCTGGGCTATTTAGCCAGTCATAGTATCTATCATTTAACCAACGATAAACGAGAAGATAAGAAGCGAAAAACCTTTACTGCTGGTATTGATTTGATGATTCGGTTTTAAGAGTAGGATAGTTACTAACCAAATTATATTGGATGAATTGGTTCTTCAAATTTAACATAATATATATTATACGAAGTTAAATAAGTAGAACATAAACGAACTAACTGCTCTCTTAGTCAAGCAAAATGCTTGACTAAGAGATTCTGATAGATTGTTAATGGCTTATAGAATGATGCATTGCGCTATCATAGCTTGATAATGCTCTAATTCTGGAGGGATAAAATCGGCTTTTTTCCCTTTATCATCCGCAATACGCACTTTAAGCGAATCTTCAAAATAGGGATCGGTTTCAAATTCGAGTAACTCAAGATCTGTCATGCGACCACGTTGGTGAGGTAAGTTAAGGGTATATTTGCTGTGTTCACTTAAACCGTCATAGTACTCTTTTGAGTTAGTGACTAAATAGCGCTTTGCCGCAACGTGATTACGCGCTAGTGCGCACACTTTCGGTGTGAAATATAGTTCACGCAATAAACGTCCACTGAGGTATTCGTGACCAAGCCCTGAGTCTAATTCCTCAAGGCTTACTCCCTTTTCCATAGCGTTTAAACGTCCTATATCATGGAGCAGTGCAGCGATGATTGTTTCTGCATCACCATCTGCCTTTTTCGCAAAGTAAGCACTTTGTAGGGCATGGGTAAGCTGTGAGACTCCCTCCCCCATATAGTCCAAATCAGCTGCTTGAGCCATGATTTTTTCAATTTTTGCAACAATGATTTCTTTTGTCATGATTGAATTTTTCCAATGATAAATGGTAGATGAAGTTATTGTAAGTTCGTTTCAGCAATACCACGGGGATACATTAACGTTAATAAAGCTCCCCCAAAAAGTGGTAAAGACATGATCATGACAGCTATATAGATTCCTATTGAGTGCTCCAAGAATGGCAGAAACATGGTACCGACGAACGCACCTATCTTACCCATGCTAGCAACAAAACCATGACCCGTTGCACGGATGGATGTTTCGTAGATTTCTGCTGGTATTAGATAGGTTGTTGTTCCGACTAGTGCTATAAAAAAGTTGTACAGCATAAAAATCGATACAATAAAAGTATTGCTGGTAAAAATCGGATGGAATATTCCGAACCCTAAAGACAGTAAACAAATTGCTGTGATAAAGAACCAAATACTTTGGAAGGTACGCCGATCCATTTTGTTAATAATGAGCCTAGCTATAATACATCCGGCGAGTGTTGCTAAGGATGTAAAAATGGTCACTTTAAAAGCATTACTGATTTTTTCAAAGGGATCTACTGATTGATGAATTTGCAATATCATCAATATGGTTGGCATAAACATGTGAATGCCGTATTCGGAAATGTCTTTTAACGCATAGCAGGACGAGGCAATGAAAGTACGCTTTCGGTACTGCGGATTACAAATTTTTACAAATCCGCTAAAGGTTGTTTTGATCCGCTGTGCTGCTTTCCACAGAAAGCTTTCAGGTAACTTTGTACGTAAAAGCGAGCCAATGATCGCTGGGATGGCTCCGAGCAAGAACATCCAGCGCCATGCTGTATTGGAGGAATCTACTTGTATAATTAAAAAAGCCGCCAATGCTCCGGCTGGATAACCAATTGCATTGATGATTCTAATCATAGCAACGGATTTTCCTCGCTTAAAACGAGCTATTTCAGCCAAGTAAGATGCACAAATTGGATAATCTGCCCCTACCCAAAATCCTACCAAAAACCGAAAGCACATAAACGATTCTGGATTCCATGCACAGGCCGACAATAAAGAGACCATAATAAATGCAATCATATTGACATACATGAGTGATTTACGTCCAAATTTGTCGGCAAACATACCTACTAAGAAGGCTCCTAGAGCTGCTCCCAGGGGTGCAGCGGCTTGCATTAATCCCAGTAAAAGCCCTTCAACCTGAAATCCTTGTTTAACAAAAGGCTCCGCCATGGAGGCAATAAATAAATCATAAGCATCAGTAAACATACCAATCCCGCAAACAGCTAGCACTAAAGCATGGTTCACAGATTCTTTCTGTGAGAACGTAGGATTTTCTCCGCTAGTTTGACTCATAGTACTTTCTCTGTTATGTGTATAAATATTGAAACGTTAACTGCCGAGCCTACGTAACATAAAACCAATTAAAAAACAAATTAAAATTTAACTTTTTAAACAATTCATTGCATCCATTTTAGAACTTGTGCACTGGCTACATAGCGCTATGGCTTGAGCTACTATGGCTTCTCCTTGACCAATATAACCGAATCGCTCATTCGTTTTTGCTTTGACATTTACAGCTTGCAATGTTATCTGAAGATCCGAGGCAATATTTTGGCGCATCACGTCAAGATAAGGAGTTAATAATGGAGCTTGTGCAATGACTGTTGCATCAATATTAGCTACTTTAAAATTTGCAACCGCTATCTTCTGTTGAGTCAACCGCAACAATTGACGGCTATCAATAGCACGCAAGGCAGGGTCGTGATCTGGAAAATGACGTCCAATATCTCCCAATCCGGCTGCCCCTAACAAACTGTCGATAATGGCATGTAACAATACATCAGCATCAGAATGGCCTAAAAGACCTAATTCGAACGGTATCGTTACGCCACCCAAAATAAGCGGCCGATCTGTTACTAAAGCGTGGATGTCATACCCCTGACCCACTCGACATATTGTGTCAATCACGCTAGATATCCTCTATGAGTGTAGATGAGTAAAAGTAAGCAACGCTGTTGCTAAAGCTAGATCAGTCGAATAAGTTACTTTGATATTATTAGTTGCGCCCCTCACTAAGGTTGGTCGATAACCTAAATATTCTATGGCAGAGGCTTCATCAGTCGCTTCTATTTCTTGTTTTAAAGCCTTCATCAATAAATAAGCACGAAACATTTGCGGTGTTTGTGCAAGCCACAAATTACTTTTCTCAACGGTTTGTATAATGCGAGATTCTGTATTCGTTTTTTTGAGCGTATCCGAAACGGGAATAGCCATAACGCCCCCCACTTCATCGTCTTTGAGGGTTTGAATAAAATAAGTTACTTGATCAGGTCTAATGCAACAACGTACGCCATCATGTACCAACAACCAATCTTGTGGTTTAATCAAACCTTGTTGTTGCAAAGCAGCAATACCCAATTTCACACTTTGGAAGCGACTCCTTCCCCCTACTCTCAATACCATAAGTGATTTGAAAGCCGACCAATCAAATTGATCAAAATGCATATCACAAGGCGCAAGCACCACAGCCAATTGGGTAATCTCAGGTACTTTTGATAAAGCAAGAAGGGTATAAAATAATAACGGTTTTCCGGCAATGCACTGATACTGTTTGGGTACTTTTTCATCCATACGTTGACCCATACCTGCAGCAGGCACTAATGCAATGCATGACACAACCATGAGTTGCTATTCCTTATATCGTCGCCATAAGCATTTTTCGCCTAATTGATGAAGATAGGCTTCATGTAAAGCGTTTTCCGCTTCGGTTGCCTTGTGTAGCACTAAAGCTGATTTATCCACCTTTAAGATCGACGAAAAGGCCTTAAGATAACCTTGTGCCTCGACATGCATCGTCAAACTTTCCTGGCCACGAGTTAATAGCAAATAAATCTTGGCCAATAAACTGCAGTCTTTTTTAGCGCCATGTAATGTTCTATCTGATCGATCAATATTAAATCGGTCGCATAACGCATCTAAATTATTTCGTTTACCTGGGAACATTTCTCGTGCCAATTGAAGCGTATCAATAATATTTGGACAAATCTTTTCCACCGGATCCATCCCCAATTGCTTCAATTCTATATTGAGGAATCCTATATCAAATGCTGCATTATGAATAATCAGTTCTGCACCATGAATAAATTCGACAATTTGATGCGCTACTTTATCAAAGGTTGGTTTTGTTGCTAAGAATTCTGTGGTAATACCATGCACCAATAAGGCTTCTTGCTCAATTTCTCGTTCAGGATTAACATGGGTATGATAATTTGCACCCGTTAGTACACGATGCACCATTTCAAGCCCAGCAAATTCAACGATGCGATGGCCTTGTGCTGAATCAAGCCCTGTTGTTTCTAGGTCGAGAATAACCTGTCTCATGATTTTTCCGCTTGCGATGCCATGACTTGTTGTTGTGCCATTAAAACACCTTGATTGGCTAGTTTATCAGCCCATTCATTGCCTGTGTCTCCAGCATGTCCTTTTACCCATCGCCAATGAATAGTATGGCGCGTTGTTTCGTTATCTAATTGCTGCCATAAATCTTTATTTTTCACTGGTTTTTTATTGGCAGTTCGCCAATGGCTGATTTTCCAATTGTTGAGCCATTCGCTGATCCCTTTTTTGACATATTGAGAATCGGTATACAACGTCACATTACACGGTTGATCAAGGGCTCTTAATCCTTCAATCACGGCGGTTATTTCCATCCGATTGTTCGTTGTTGCTGTGGCGCCACCCCATAGCTCCTTTTTATGTTGATGGTAACAAAGCAAGGCACCCCACCCCCCTATTCCTGGATTACCCTTACATGCACCGTCTGTGTAAATAACTACCTGCTTTTGTTTTATTTTAGCCGTATTCATCATGAATCGCTTGGATGATTAATACAAATAGAGTTTTTGCTTTCCGCAACAACCGCTGGCTTAAAGTTGACTGGTCGCCATTTTGGCATCAAGCGATGTGCGCCATATACTTGTTTTACTGCCCTGATACCGTATATACCAGCGCCTGTTGGCCACCATCTATCCCCTGCTGGATCGAGCCATCGGCCATGTTGTACATAGGATGAAAAAGGTAAGCGATAGAGCATAAAGCGACCCAGTTCAATTGTTAATCCGAGCAATTTCAGCCAATCTTTAAGATGACGCAAGCTAAAAAAAGCTCCGCACCAAGGCACTATCCCTGCCCTTTTATGTATGAAATGCCTCATCCCCCATAAAGATAGCGGATTAAATCCTGTCAAAACCATATGTCCACCAGGAATGAGTAATTGTGATGCTTCGCGCAGCACGGCTAAAGGATCCGGACTAAAATCAAGTGTATGCGGCATGACGATCAAATCAATACTATGGTAAGGCAAAGGCAATAAATCTATTTCTGAGCGAATATTAGCAAAGCGAGAAGTGTCTACTCGAGCATAATGCGTTAAACGACAATCCCGCAATAGCTGATGTGCTGATAAACCAAGTTGGATAGCATAAAAACCAAACATATCAGCTGTTATACGACAAAAAAAATCTGTTTCTTGTCGTAAGACATAACGCCCTAGGGCATTTTTTTCAAGCCATCGAGCAAATTGATGGTACGAAGTACTACTTTTCGTTTTCATGATTTACGCCACATCAATCAATCCATCGCGATATCTTGATACAAGATCGGCTTGCCATTATAATCGTAACCTGAGTATCTTAAGTTCAATGAAATGACATTTTCAGCACTTTCTTTTAATTTTTCGTCGTATACCTATGCGTTCTTTTCAAGTAGCACAATTCATTAGTATTGCTTATATTGCATTGTTTTCGATCGCGCAAGCAGATGATACGGTTTTGTTGCCCACTCAATCTGATCCATTAACGCAATCAGCGATACAGCTTAACCATACCACGCTACATGATGACAACAACCTATGGCAAATCATTCGAGAAGGCGCAACGCTTGATGAAGTTAATACTGAACTGGTTCGGTTGCACGAAACAGAATATGCCGCTCAAAAGGCCTATTTATTACGGGTATTTGATCGAAGTCGTCCGTTTTTATTCTTTATTACTAAAGAACTTAAAGAGCGCAAGATGCCAATGGACATTGCGCTCTTACCAATTGTGGAGAGCGCTTATCGTGCTCAAGCAACGTCGTCTAAAGGCGCGGCGGGTTTATGGCAATTTATGCCTGCTACTGGGCAAGACTATCAATTAAATCAAACTTGGGCTTTTGATGCTCGTCGAGACATCCTGCAATCTACACGAGCTGCTTTGGATTTATTGCAGAATCTCTATCGCCAATTTAAAAATTGGCCACTAGCCTTAGCAGCTTATAACTGGGGTCCTGGTAATGTTTCTCGTGCCATCAATAAAGCGCGACGTCATGGCAAACAACCCACTTATGAAAACCTATCCATGCCTAACGAAACGCGGCATTATGTACCGAGACTTTTAGCGATACGCAATATTTTGCTTACTTCGCCTAAATATGGTTTAAAGTTGGAAAAACTCCCCGCTCAACCGCAACTTGCCATTTTGCCGTTAGATCAAGATATAGATGTTACGGTTGCTGCACAATTAACGGATATGCCGCTTAGCGAATTTCAAGCTCTCAATGCAAGTTATCGATTGCCAGTATTAGTGGCTGATAAAAATAGAACTATCGTTGTTTTAGCCGATCGCTTAAATACTTTTTGCAATAACTTGAATCATTGGGGCAATAAACCACTTACTAGTTGGAAGGTATACGTGCCAGAAAAGACGGTTGACGTGGCAACATTAGCAAAAAGCTTTGATATGCAACCGAGCGAATTGACTAAAATGAATCATTTAAAAGATGCTACTGTTATGGCTGGTAAACCTTTATTGGTCGCTAATGTACAGCAAAAATCAATTGCACCAGAAGTGCCTGTTACGATTACAGCAGAGCAACGCTCCCAAGCACCCGTACTGGTTGAAGTTGCCAATACTGTATCGCAAGAAGAAGTTGCTGTGTCTTCACTAGATAGCCATGTTATGCCAGCAGTCAACACGGTTTATCAACAAACAGGATCAGCGCCCAAACAAAGCATGTCCTCGGTGCCCGTAACACCCGCTTTACAAACCAAAGAACATGTCGTGGTCAAGGGCGACACTTTATCAAGCATTGCTCGCCACTATCGCTTATCGATAAACCATATTAAAGCTATTAACCAACTTGTCACCAATACCATCAAAGCTGGCCAAATTTTGCGCATTTTCCCTATCACGTCAAACCTTGTTAGTGATGTCAAACAATCTTTCTCAAAAACTTCTCACTATACAACATATACGGTTAAAAAGGGGGATACGCTTTACGGTATTGCTCACTTATTTGGGGTTGAAATGAAAGATATTAAAACACCACGCAACACCGAAAAACTCATGCCCGGTCAAAAGTTACAGATTATGCGTTAATTTTTATCGGCAATTGGAGAGGTGCCGGAGTGGTTAAACGGCCCTGACTCGAAATCAGTGGAGGGATAAATCCCTACGTGGGTTCGAACCCCACCCTCTCCGCCACTTGTATGAGTAACAAAAAAATTATTTTTTGCGCTAAAACTTTGAGTGCGTTCGCTAAAAGAAATCATCAAAAAAATTGACATACTAGTGGTGGAGGCGGCGGGAATTGAACCCGCGTCCGAAAGTCCTCTACAGTGAGTTCTACATACTTAGCCATTTCTTTTGTTTTTAACTTTCATTACGCCGAATTGGCAGGCTTAATGTTAGCGAGTTACCTTGCGTTTTACCTTTAATCAAGTAACCCGATTAAAGGCGAGCTGATGTGATATGACGCTACAGTGGTGTAACCCACCCGATCCACCAGCCTATCGTTGTAGCGTCTAGCGCGATTAAGCGGCTAGAGCGTAGTTTTCGTCGTTTGCGACTATAATTTTTCAGTGTTTTACGGGATAACTGAAATCCCGGTATGCACCCATCTGCTTTGCAACCCCCGTCGAAACCAAGGTCGCCCCCAGATTGATGAGATCATTGTAACATATCTATATATGACATAAATAAATACAAGTTATGCCCCTAATGCTTTCAAAACTTGTTTTGATTGATCAATGCGATCAACGAGTCTTGGCATCGCTATTTTGATCTGCAATTTATCGGCACTAATCAGGCTTGCATGGGTTTGTGTTTGAAGCCAGGCTACCATTCTTGATGCATCAATAGCTGGTTTTGCTGAAAACTGAATCGTTAAACGCTGTTCGGTTGCATCGAATTTGATAATACCCAAAGGTTTGGCCATTTGCCCAATTCGGCAGTTTTCAAGTAGCGCTTGAGCTGGTTCAGGAAGCAAACCAAACCGATCAATCAGTTCTTCATGGATGCTATTTATTGCTTTTTCTGATTCGCATGAGGCAAGACGCTTATACAACACCAGTCGTTCATGAATGTCAGGGCAATAGGACTCGGGCAACAAGGCAGGATAATGTAAATTAACATCAATATGCGTGTGGAGCGGATTATCTATATCCAATGTTTTGCCTTGTTTTAATAACGCAACGGCTCGTTTGAGCATGGCATGGTAAAGCGTATAACCGATTGCTTGCATATCACCGGATTGCTGTTCTCCTAAAACAGCTCCTGCACCCCGAATTTCTAAGTCTTGCATGGCTAAAGAAAATCCTGCTCCCAATTCATCTGATAATTGAATAGCTTCCAAACGCTTTGCTGCATCTGCTGTGATTTCATCTGGCACCAATAAATAAGCGTAAGCTTGGTGATGGGAGCGCCCTACTCTACCGCGTAATTGATGAAGTTGCGCTAATCCAAAACGGTCAGCGCGATGGACGATAATAGTATTAGCATTGGGTACATCAATGCCCGTTTCGATAATCGTGGAACAAAGCAAAACGGCGTAGCGTTGTTGCACAAAGTCTCGCATCACGGTTTCTAATGATTTTTCATGCATCTGGCCATGCGCTATACCGATCTGTATGTTGGGTAGCCATCTTATGAGGTTTTCATACATGGCATTGATGCGTTGGACTTCGTTATATAAGAAAAAGACTTGCCCGCCACGCCTTACTTCACGTAACACAGCTTCTTGAATAATCCCTTGACTCATGGGGGAGACAAAAGTTTTAACTGCTAAGCGCTGGTTTGGCGCTGTGGTGATCATCGAAAAATCACGCAATCCCTCAAGTGCCATGGAAAGTGTGCGCGGAATGGGTGTAGCGGTAAGGGTGAGTACATCGACATTGGCTCGCAAACGCTTTAAGGTTTCTTTTTGATGTACGCCAAATCGGTGCTCTTCATCAATAATCACTAATCCTAAATTTTTAAAAACAACATCAGATTGCAGTAAGCGGTGCGTACCAATAGCTATATCTATTGTGCCATGAGCAAGATCCAATAAAGCTTGATGCGTTACTTTTTTGCTACGAAAACGGGACAACTCAGTAATACGGACAGGCCAAGCAGTAAAGCGATCGCAGAAAACTTGGTAATGTTGTTCTGCTAATAATGTAGTCGGTACCAATACGCAAACTTGGTAACCATTCATCACCGCAATAAAAGTAGCACGTAAAGCGACTTCCGTTTTACCAAAACCAACATCGCCACATATCAAGCGATCCATTGGTTTACTTGAACACATATCGTTTATAACCGCCTGAACAGCACTTAATTGATCGGGTGTTTCTTCAAAAGGAAACCCAGCAATAAAAGCACGGTAATCTTTTTCTGATAACGTCAAGGTATGTCCTGTTCTTGCCATCCGCGCCGCATAAAGCGCCAAAAGTTCTGCTGCAGTATCGCGCACCGCTTCTAGTGCTTTGGCTTTAGTTTTGGCCCAACCAGCATGGCCTAACTGATTTAATGCAACCTGGTTAGCGTCCTGACCCATATAGCGTGAAATAAACTGTAACTGCGATACTGGTACATAAAGCTTGGCTGCATTGGCATACAGTATTTCCATCATCTCAGCTGTTGCTTCCCCAGCTTTGATCAACTTAAGGCCTTGATAACAACCAATACCATATTCTTCATGTACCACTTTATCGCCAACATGAATGGCCGATAGATCACGTGATGCAGGGTCGATGATGTTACGTGCTACTTTATCTGAATCACTGTGTTGCACATAATGTGCATAGTGTTGATAAAGAATAGCTTCTGTAATAACAGCAATGTTCTTATCAACAAAACTTTCAACAAGCGGCGTTTGGGCAATATATAACGCGTCATGGCCCGCGATAAAAGCAGACCAGCTATCGATATTCATGACTGCTAAAGTAGCTTCTTTAAGCAATTGTTTGAGCGTTTCTAGGCGCCCTACGCTCTTAGAAGTAATCAACACTTTGCCGGAGAATGTATCAAGAAACGTTTTCAATGTTGCCAAAGATGTTTTAGCATGCGAAGTGATCGCCATATCTGGGATAGCCGATGGCTTAACAGCGATTGACTGACAAGGATAGGATAAAAGATGCTGATCCCATTCATCTGGAGTGATATAGAGCCTATCGGGTGGTAAAATAGGGCGATCCATATCACTTTGTGCAATATGATAAAAACGATTGATGTCATGCCACCAGGTTGTAACGGCTGAAAAAGCGTTTTCTAACGAAACAATGTGTGCTCTTTGTCCAATGTAGTCGAACAATGTTGCTGTTTTTTCAAAAAAAAGTGGCAGGTAATATTCAATCCCTGCCGGCCAAATCCCTTTAGCAACATTTTGATATAACCGGTCATTTTGATGGTGGGATCCCAAAGTAGCCAAATAACGCTCGCCAAAATAGTGAATGGCTAAGGCATCGGTTGGATATTCTTTTGCTGGCAATAAATGCAATTTTTCAACATGTGTAATGGTTTTTTGCGTATCGGGATCAAAGGGACATAGCGTTTCGATTTGGTCATCGAATAGATCAATGCGATAAGGTAAGTCTGCGCCGATAGGATAAAGATCAATGATACCACCCCGTTTGGCAAATTCACCGTGCGCTACAACTTGACTGACTTGATGATAACCCGATGCTACTAAATCTTGACAGAGCCTCGACATGTGTAGCGTTTGACCAACTTCTAAAAAAAAGGTACGCCCCATCAAATAATCAAGTGGTAAAAGGCGCATTAAAGCCGTATTCACAGTTAATACAATAATTTTAATCAAACGTTGGCGCACTTGCCAAAGTGTCATTAAACGCGTCGAAATTAAATCAATATGTGCTGAAAAATGGTCATAAGGTAAGGTTTCCCAGTCTGGAAAATAAGCAATCGGTATATCGGGTACAAAATAGGCGATTTCTTTAACCAAACGCTTGGCTGTTCGCGCGTTTTTGGTTAATACCACTAATAATTGGTCAGCGGATGCTAAGCGTGCAATAGTTAAGCTATCGCTTGCCACTTTCAGGATTTTTTGATGTTTTGAGCGACGAAAAGGTTGTTCCGACATAGTCTAAGTTAAGAATGAATAATCCGTTTATATTGTAAGGGCTATACCAATTAAAACATCGTCAGTGCAGTAAAAATAGTGTAAGTTCTATTCGCTGACATCATGAATGAACCACCATTGAAAGGGATTTGATTTGGACAATACGAAACTTATTTATGGTTTTCACGCAATCAATTTACATTTGCAGCATCATCCCGATGACATCCAAATGTTGTGGATCAAAGAAAACCGTTGTGATAAGCGCGTTCAGCAGCTTTCAGATCGCGCTTTGCAATATAAAATAGCGATTCAGATCGCACCAACTGCAACATTAGATGCCCTAACCCATCATGCTCATCACCAAGGCGTGGTAGCAAAAGTATTGCATCGTCACTTAGCGTTGAGTTTGGATGAAATGTTATCTGATCTTCACGATGAAGCTTTACTAGTTGTTTTAGATGGCGTTACGGATCCACATAATCTCGGCGCTTGTCTACGTGTTGCCGACGCAATGGGCGTTGATGCCATTATTGCCCCAAAAGATCGTTCCGCCAAAATCACAGCTGCCGTGGCAAAAGTAGCTTGTGGTGCTGCCGAATCAGTACCTTACATTCTTGTAACGAATCTAGCGCGCACCTTGCAAGCTCTCAAAAAGCAAAACTTTAAAGTTGTTGGTTTATCAGAGGAAGGATCTTTGCCTTTATTTCAATGCGATGCTCGTTCATCCATTGCATGGGTATTGGGTGCAGAAGGAACAGGACTGCGCCAATTAACCAAAAGATACTGCGACGAATTCGTTCGCTTACCCATGTTGGGTATTGTCGAGAGCCTGAATGTTTCAGTATGTGCAGGTATTGTATTGGCTGAATCACGCCGTCAGCGCGAATATACCAAGCCAGTATCTAAAAAATAATGCATCCTAATTGCTAGGTCTATTGATAAGTAATTGAAGTAATAGGTAGTTTTTAATCAAAGTACCATATTGGCAGAATCCGTATTTTGCTATAGAATTACCAGCCTGAAAGAACCTTGGCTCTTTTAACGCAGAAAAGAGCTAATTTAGCCAAAAGGAATCCTCATGCGCTATTATGAAATCGTATTGATTGTTCATCCTGATCGGTCAGAACAAATCCCGAATATGCTCAAACGCTATCAAGGACTGATCACTGAAAAAAACGGCATCGTTCATCGCTTGGAAGACTGGGGGCGTCGTCCGCTTGCTTATCCAATCCGTAAAATACATAAGGGTCACTACATTCTGATGAACATCGCTTGTGTCGCTGATATCTTGTCAGAATTGGAACATACTTTTAAATTCAATGATGCCATTCTCAGACATCTGATTATTAAAACGAAGCAAGCTATTACCGAACCTTCGGTGATGTTTAATGGTTCTGAAAAAGTTAAAAACTTGCTCGCTCCGGAAGAGAAAATGGCGCATACGCAAACAACTGATGCGGTTGATGAAAACCTTGCTAAGGATGATGACGTATCACTTCAAACCCCTCAATCTGAACACTTAACAGCAACTGAAGAAAACAATACTAAAGGGATTGATGCATAATTTTTTACGATTATCGGGTAGCATTACACAAGAAGAACCATTGCGTTATACCCCAGCTGGTGTTGCAATTTTGCAAGTGTGGCTAACGCATCATTCTGAGCAGCAACAAGCAGGAGGAACAAGAAAAACAGATTGCGTTATCCAAGCTGTTTTAACTGGGCAAGACGCTAAAAAATTTACAGGACAACTCATTGACAAGCAGATTGAGGCAGAAGGATTCTTAGCAAAACGCAGCTTTCTGAACCCAAGACTTGTTTTTCATATTCAACAATTTAAATTGATTTAGGGTACTGATGATATGGCTCAACCACTATTCAAACGTAAACGGTTTTGTCGTTTTACAGCGGAAGGTATTAAATCGGTTGATTACAAAGCAATTGATCTTTTAAAAGATTTCATTGCAGAAAATGGCAAAATTATTCCATCTCGGATTACGGGCACTAAAGCATACTATCAACGTCAACTGTCGACCGCTATTAAAAGAGCGCGTTTTTTAGCGCTTTTGCCCTATACCGATCAACATAAACAATAGGGTCCATGTCATGCAAATTATCTTAATGGAAGACATTGCTAGGCTCGGTCGTTTAGGAGATATTGTTAAAGTCAAAGATGGCTTTGCGCGAAACTTTTTGATCCCACAAAAAAAAGCGAAGCGTGTGACCGAAGCCAATCTTGCTGAATTTAAAGCGCGACGCGATGAACTTGAGAAACAACAAGCAGCCATATTGGAAGCAGCAAAAGTTCATTTTGAAAAACTCCATGGCGCCGTATTAAGTTTGCCTCAAAAAGCTGGCGTAGAGGGTAAATTATTCGGTTCTGTTACCGCCAGCGATATTGCTAAGGCGGTGAGCACTTATGGTGTACCCGTTTTAAAAGAGGCTGTCAAACTACCTCATGGTGCTATCAAAATGCTTGGGGAATATACAGCAAAAATTACGCTGCATCATGAGGTCATCGCCGATATTACCTTGCGTGTTATAGCCGAAAGCTAGCAAAATAAGTGACGTGCGCTAATCCCCTGCTTTGCATAGCGACGAGTGGCGAAGTGTTAAGTGTCCTTTTTCTAATTGATAGATGCGCTGCATCCGCTTTGCTAACTGCTTATCATGCGTCGCCACAATAATGCTTGTATTGGTTCGCTCGTTTAACGATAACAGTAAATCAATGATGTGTCTTGCATTGTCGTAATCTAAATTACCCGTTGGTTCATCTGCTAATATGCAAAGTGGTTCGGTAACCATGGCTCGCGCAATCGCAACGCGTTGGCGCTCACCTCCTGATAGAGCGCTGGGTTTATGTTGTATTCGATGCTGTAAACCAACTTTTTCCAATATAGCATGGGCTCGTGTTTCGGCTTCTTGCCATGTTATTCTTCTAATTAATAATGGCATGGCTGTATTTTCTAAAGCTGTCAATTCAGGCAATAAGTGATGAAACTGATAAATGAATCCCAACATGCGATTACGTAAATAACCTATTGCTTTTTCTGAAAGCGTTGATAAAGCTGTCTGATCAACCCACACTTCCCCGCAGCTTGGCCGATCTAACCCACCTAATAAGTGCAATAATGTACTTTTTCCAGAGCCAGAAGGCCCTGTGATCGCTACACATTCACCCGATGCGACGGATAATGCAACCTTGGCAAAAACTTCGACATAGGTGGCACCACGGCCATAATTTTTGCTAAGGTTACTGCAATGTAAAACGGTTTTATTCATAACGTAAAGCTTCAGAAGGCTGAGTATGTGCTGCACTTAAACTCGGATAAAGTGTTGCCAAAAAGGTTAATGTTAGCGATAGCGTAAGAATCACGGCAATATCGCTTAACTGAATTTGGCAAGGCAGATAATTTATTAAATAAATATCACCTTGGATAAGTTTGGTACCTGATATCCATTCAATCCATTGCCCAATTTTGCCAATATGCAATGCTGCCATTACTCCAAGCAATACACCTAATAGTGTACCCAATATCCCTGTTACCATACCTTGAATAATAAAGATATACATGATGCTACGTGGTGTAGCACCAAGTGTGCGCAAAATGGCAATATCTGAACGCTTATCATTTACCATCATATATAACGTTGAAACAAGCCCAAAGGCAGCAACTAGAATCATGATTGATAAAACAATTAACATCATCCGTTTTTCGATTTGCACAGCACGAAAATAATGACTATGTTGTTCGGTCCAATCCGTTACTGATTTTAATTTTGACGACAGTGAGCTTTTCAGTAAATCGGTTTTGACTTGCGGTGCTTGCATAGGGTTAAGGAGTCGCAATCGAATGCCAGAAATGGAGCGACCCAAGTGATACAAGGTTTGCGCATCGGTTAAGTGAATAGCCACGACGGCACGGTCATATTCTACAACACGGGTACGAAAAAGAGAGACCACTTTAAATTGTTTAAAATGCGGTATCACACCAAATGGGGTCATGTTACCCGCTGGCACAACCACCATAACAAAATCTCCCACCTTCACTTTAAGTGTAGTGGCTAACGCTTTACTCAATGCCATGCCAAATTGACCAGATTGAAGTGCTTCAAAATTGCCTTGTGTTACTTGCCAGCCTTGATCTAATACCTTTTTTTCAAAAACCGGATCAATACCTCTGATCATGACATGTTGTAGTGTGTCGCCTTGAGACAATAAGGCCTGGCCACTGACAAAAGGAGCAGCTGCTGCCACATTTGGTATTATTTTAAGTTGCTTGATCGTATCGGGCCAACGCGAACTTGCGTATTCACTTAGTTCAATATGTGAAGCTGTACTGAGCAGATATGACCTAATTTCTTTTTGAAACCCATTCATTACAGAAAGCACGATAATCAGAGAAGCCACTCCTAAACAAATAGTTAGCGTCGTAATTGAAGCAATGACAGAAATGAAACCATAACGAAAGCGTGGACGCAAATAACGCAGCCCAATTTTCCACTCAAATGGTAGATTTATCATGATTGCCAGTCGTAGGACGGTAGGGATTTTTTAAGTTGTGGATTCGGTCAAGTAAAAACTTGCGAATTTGTGTTTCATCACAGCCCATGAGTAAAGCGTCCTCAAAAACATCTTGGGCGCTTTGAATCAGTTCTTCTAAGTTTTCACGCATGACCTTAATTTTCTCAATACATGATAAGGGTTGGCCGAGTGAGTCGTGCCATATAGGAAAAGTATTATCTGGCATTTATATTACCTTTTTATGATTCATTATTTTTGGTTTTGACCACTCGCCTTGCACTGTTATAACGCTTCGCCCAATACGATGATTTGATATTGCTAATTTCAATATATTTACCTGTGCGCGGCGCGTGGACAAATTTATCATCTCCTAGGTATAGCCCGACGTGCGAATTTCTACCACGCCTTGTATTAAAAAACACAAGATCACCTGGTTTTAATTCCTTTAACGTGACTAGTACGCCGATACGCGCTTGCTCTGCTGCAGTACGGGGCATACTCAAATTCAGGGATTGCTTGAAAATATATTGAATAAATCCGCTACAATCTAAACCTCGAATTGGGTTAGAGCCACCAAATTTGTACGCGACACCAATTAGGGTCATGGCTTGCAACAAAAGCTCATCTACCGCTGTACTTTGTGCTAATTCAGATTCAGTGGCCGTATCCGCACTCGCTGGGGAGGTAAACACTAGACCCATTACATTGCAAAAACTAGCCAAAATTATGATAAAAAAACGGCACTTTAAAATCATCAGACATACACACAGATAAATAGGTTAGATGATAAATAGGTTAGATGATGAATAGTTCAGGGAAATTATATACCCAAAAATTCTAAAAACTGACTAGCTAACTAGATTAGCTAAGGATAAGCTTACGCAAAACCTCTAAAATTAAAGAAAAATAAAATCATACTGGCGGTACAATCTTTCTCATTTTGAAGCGCTCTGCTAATATATTTTATGCCCTACCCTATAACAATGCTGTCTAATATAAACTATGTTAATCTGTTTCTAGGTGGCTTTAATACTGGATTCCATACGATCTTACAACTAGTAACGATTAAGAATAATTAAGAAAGGAAGAAAAGATATTTTCAATATTTGAATAAAAATTATTGACAAATACGCACACTGAACAATTTTAGTGTATCGTGGCAACATATTTTTTCATAAATGCTCAACATGCAGAAAATTTATTCTTTTGTTAAGCATCTTTTTTTGATATTTTTTGTTCTCCAATTACTCATTAATTTGGGCGGTTGCGCCTCTACTGGTGGCGGGGAGACAAAAAAAGGAAATTATACACCTCCTCCACCTACAGAAGAACCTGCACCTACAGAAGAACCTGCACCTCCTCCACCTACAGGACCTAATCAAACTGTTGATATGGATTTTGATGGTTTACAAGACAAGCTGGATCCCAAACCCAATGACACCGACAATGATGGCGCCACCAATGATCAAGATGAAGATGATGACAATGATGGGATAGAAGATGACGATGAAAGCATCAACAAACAATATGACACGGACAATGATGGCATCAGAAATGATACGGATCCGGATGATGACAATGATGGTTTAAATGAAGCCGAAGGGGGATATCCTGATGCTCAAGGTGATCGGAAGCCCTATGACACCGACAATGATGGCAAAACCAATGATCAAGATCCTGATGATGACGATGATGGGATAGTGGATGCTAATGATGGTGATCCGTTACATCCGCTCGAAAAAGGTCCAAAAGTGGATACGGATTTCGATGGTTTAGTAGATGACCAAGACACCATGGATAATGACACCGACAATGATGGCACCACCAATGATGAAGATGAAGATGATGACAATGATGGCTTTGAAGACGAGGATGAGGGCGTGGATTGGTTTATCGAAGCCTTATCTGTTGAACAACAATATGCTTATACCTTTGACACGGACAATGATGGCATCAGAAATGATACGGATCTAGATGATGATGCCGATGGTTTAAATGAAGCCCCAGGAGGTTTTCTTGATCCTCAAGGTGATCGGAAGCCCAATGACACCGACAATGATGGCGCCACCAATGATCAAGATGAAGATGATGACAATGATGGGATAGAAGATGACGATGAAAGCATCAACAAACAATATGACACGGACAATGATGGCATCAGAAATGATACGGATCCGGATGATGACAATGATGGTTTAAATGAAGCCGAAGGGGGATATCCTGATGCTCAAGGTGATCGGAAGCCCTATGACACCGACAATGATGGTATCAGAAATGATGAAGATGAAGATGATGACAATGATGGGATAGAAGATGACGATGAAAGCATCAACAAACAATATGACACGGACAATGATGGCATCAGAAATGATACGGATCTAGATGATGATGCCGATGGTTTAAATGAAGCCCCAGGAGGTTTTCTTGATCCTCAAGGTGATCCCAAACCCAATGACACCGACAATGATGGCGCCACCAATGATCAAGATGAAGATGATGACAATGATGGGATAGAAGATGACGATGATGATCAACCATTAGATCCAAATAATCCTCATAAGTTAGCTTATCTTCTCGACAAGGACTTGCAATCGAATCAATCAGAAGCACCATTGACCGATACCGATGGTGATGGCCTTATGGATTCAAAAGATCCTTTACCAAAAATTCATCAAGGGGTAGTGAAAGCAGCAACCTATTTAGCTCATCGAGAATTAACTCTCAAGGTTTTTAACTACGATGTCCAACAAGTTTTAACTCAAATACCTGATAACAACAAACCTACTTGGGGAACTTGGATGCAAATCCAAAAATTGGGTGCAACGCAATCTATTCAAGCGACTCAAGAACAAGCGGATGCTGATACACAATACCATATTGTTTCAACCAATTATGGTGGCTGGATGACTCAATGGGGTATCAATACGATCCAACGCCAAGACACGACCCTCTACCATGTGGGTTTAACAGCTGGCTTAATGCAAGCAACCCTTATTGCTGATGATCATCATCCAGCTTCGATCACCACAATAACCAAAGGTTTTGCTTTGGGTGGTTATGGTTTTTATAAAGGTACCCAAGGTGAAATCGCTTTCAGTCTTCAAAAAGGTTGGTTTGATCATCAACAAGATGTAGCCTATCAAAGCAGTACCCTCATCAGTCATATCAAAGCTACTTATGCTTTACACACTTGGGGCGCATTAACCTTCAGCCCAACTTTGGATATTACTTATCGCTTTAATACGGATAATCTGAATGAAACAACGACAGAAAATCAATCCATGTATGAAGGGATATTGGGTCTTCGTGTATCCAGCGTTTGGGGTAGATTGGCTCCCTTCATAACGGTTGATTATAAATTGGGGGCATCGGATGATCTAAAGGTGACTCAAGATGATGCCAAACAAACTACTTTTACTCTCAAAACCCAACCAATACCTATTCATTTTGGCCTACAAGGTGGATTGACTTATACTCCCAATCATCAATGGAATCTACAAAGTCAATTAAGTTATCGAGACAAAACACTGAATGTAGACTGTCAATTAAACTATCAGCTTCATGAAGCGCTTAGTCTAAGTGCTAGCTTGCATGAAACCTTTTTGAAGACAGACGTTGATGTTAAAGGAGAAGTGGGATTAAGATGGGGGTGGTGATTATTGTTGGGGCGTGCAATAAGTTGGGTGGACTCACTAACTATTTTTGTACACATGCAACGTCGACTTAATCATAGCCTTCTCGTTGTACCTATCACTACAAACAGTGACTTCCTTCAAAAGATAAAACTACTATTTGGATGGTGCCGCTAACTAGAATCGAACTAGTGATTATTGATTACGAATCAACCGTTATACCACTTAACTATAGCGGCTCTAAAGCACTTAATTTTATACCTCATGGTCGGGGTGAGTGGATTTGAACCACCGGCCTCTACGTCCCGAACGTAGCGCTCTACCAAGCTAAGCTACACCCCGTTGGCTTAGCCAAACCCAAGCGATTATCTATGAAAATAATAATGTGAGCAACTATTCGTGTCTGCCAAGTAATATACTGCTCAATCATCCAATTGATTAGTTTATCTAAACAAAATAAGGTATATAAACTACAACAAAATAAATCAGATGATATGAATTCAGAATTATAATTATGCATCGCCTTTAATTTATGTGAGGTTTGAGATACTCCGTGAGCATTAAATCAGACCAGTGGATACGTCGCATGGCCATCGAAAAAGATATGATTGCCCCTTTTGAATCAAAGCAAATCAAGATTGTTGATGGCAAAAGGATTATCTCATATGGCACATCTAGTTATGGTTATGATATCCGTTGTGCCGATGAATTTAAGGTATTCACTAATATCAATAACTCTATTGTTGACCCTAAAAACTTTGATCCGCAATCATTTATTGAAATTTCGGGCAAAGGATACTGCCTGATCCCTCCCAATTCTTTTGCCTTAGCAAGGACATTAGAATATTTTAAGATCCCGCGCAATATTCTCACTATTTGTGTAGGTAAATCAACTTATGCTCGCTGCGGCATTATTGTCAACGTTACCCCATTTGAGCCAGAATGGGAAGGTTATGTTACGTTAGAATTTTCTAATACCACGCCCTTGCCTGCTAAAATCTACGCCAATGAAGGGGTAGCCCAAGTATTATTTTTTGAGTCCGACGAAATTTGCGATACTTCCTATAAAGATCGACAAGGAAAATATATGGGTCAGCAAGGGGTAACACTACCTAAAACTTAAGTCCAAACTATTATTATGTAGTCAGCTATACAATTTTAGGTTTAGGCAGCAATGTCACTTTTTCCTCTGGGCAACCACTTGACAACCTGTGGCGGATGATAGTGTTCTAAAGCCATCAATAGCTCTTCTGGTGTTGAATGGGAAATAAGTAAATCGCTATGTTTTTTGCGCATAAAGCCTGCTGCAATATTGGCTTGAAGCAAAGACAAAAGCGGATCAAAAAAACCGTTGACATTTAGCACGCCACAAGGCTTCTGATGCAGTCCAATCTGAGACCAAGATAATATTTCAAATAATTCTTCAAAAGTCCCTAATCCACCAGGTAATGCAATAAAGGCATCAGATAAAGCCATCATACGCGCTTTACGCTCATGCATGTTGGCAACAATTTCTAACTGAGATAGCTTAGGATGCGCCTGTTCTTTATCAACCAATATATGAGGTATAACACCTGTTATGTGCCCGCTTAGCTCAATTACTGTATCCGCCATTACACCCATTAACCCAATTTTTCCACCACCATAAACTAGCTTACGTTGGCTTTGAACAAGTGTGCGAGCAAGCGCTTTAGCGGCCATTTCATAAGCAATATCCACCCCATGATTAGAACCACAAAATACACAAATTGTTTGCAATTTCATATGTTGTGATCACCTTAAAAAGAGGAGCACATTGTATTGCATTTTACGTGCTAACATGGCGATACTGACAAGATAGCTATGAGTTTTATTGAAAAGTAGGCCTTTCTAAACAAATTTGAGTTAAGAATCAAAAATAAAGTTATGCTAGAATAAACAAATTAAATTTAATTTGGGGAGTGTGCCCGTGCTAGCACCAGAAATGATCCAACGTTTAAATAACCAAATCAATTTGGAGTTTTATTCTTCTAATCTTTATTTGCAGATGAGTGCTTGGGTAGCTGATAGAGGGTTTACGGGATCCGCTTTCTTCTTGGGTAAGCATGCAGCGGAAGAATTAACACATATGCAACGCTTGTTTAGCTATGTGAGTGAAACGGGAGGTTTACCCATCATTGGTGCAATTGCAGCACCTCCTAGTCAATTTTCATCGCTTACCGAAGTATTTCAGCAAACGCTTGCACATGAAAAAATGATCACCACTCAAATTAATGAATTAGTACACACTGCAATGGCGATGAAAGACTACTCTACCTTTAATTTTTTGCAGTGGTATGTTAGTGAACAGCATGAAGAAGAAAAACTCTTCCGGGGTATCTTAGATAAGATTGAAATGATCGGTCAAGACAATAAATCATTCTTTTTGGTGGATAAAGAAATCCAAAATATGGCAAGAATTGGTGTCGTAGCTAATGCTGCGCCCCATGGATGATTTACTAAACTTGATATGGCGAATTAGCTCAGTTGGTTAGAGCGACGGAATCATAATCCGCAGGTCCGGGGTTCAAGTCCCTGATTCGCCACCATAGCGTAAATCTTCAATTTAATATTTTTTTAATTACAAAGTAACTTGATTGATGATGTACTGGTAGCTTAATGGACTGAAATCTAGACAAAATCAGTCACCTTAATTCTAACAAAATAGAGAGATTAGCATAGACATGAAAAAACAGTCTGTTCCCGCACAAGAATCTTCTTTACACAGAGGGCTTGCCAATCGACATGTCCAAATGATTGCAATTAGTGGCGTTATTGGCACAGGTTTATTCTTGGGTGCCGGCAAAACAATCAGTCTTGCTGGTCCATCTATTATCTTCGTTTATGCAATCATTGGTTTTATTTTATATTTTGTAATACGTGCTATGGGCGAAATACTTCTATCCAACTTACAGTATAAGTCCTTCCTTGATTTTATTGATGATATTTTAGGTCCAATGTGGGGGTTTTTTGCAGGGTGGACCTACTTATTCAGCTGGACCGTAACAGTGATAGCTGAAATTATTGCTGTTGCTGGCTTTATGCAATTTTGGTTTCCAGAAACCCCTGCTTGGATTCCAGCGCTTACTTGTACTTTAGTGCTAATGGGGATGAATTTGACCACCGTTAAACTATTCGGTGAAACAGGATTTTGGTTCGCTCTGATCAAAGTGGTTGCCATATGTGCTTTAATTGTGATTGGGTTAGGTTTTATTGTTACAAGCTTTGAATCATCTGCAGGTATAGCCTCATTTAGTCATATTTGGAATCATGGTGGATTTTTCCCAAAAGGGATATTTGGATTTCTTGCGGGATTCCAAATTGCGATATTTACATTTAACGGAATTGAGCTACTGGGTACAACTGCTGCCGAGACATCCGAACCGACCAAAACACTTCCAAACGCAATTAATACTGTGCTGTGGAAAATAGTCTTTTTATATATAGTTACACTAGCTGTCATTATGAGTGTAACACCTTGGAACATGATCTCATCTAGCAAGAGTCCGTTTGTAGGCATGTTTATGCTCATCGGTTTTCCTGCAGCCGCTGGTATCATCAATTTTGTCGTACTAACAGCCGCTGCCTCAGTGGGTAATAGCGGGATCTTTTCAGCTAGTCGAATGCTCTATGGTTTAGCGGAAAAAGGGGATACACCACAATTATTTAGAAAATTATCTCGTCGTGCAGTGCCAGCTAATAGCATTTATATCATGAGTATTTGTACGTTAGGTAGTGCTGTTTTAATGTTGTACTTTATCCCTAATGTGATGGAAGCTTTTACTGTGGCAACTTCTTTAACAGCCATCCTGATTATGTGCGTCTGGTCTATTATTGCTTACACTTATATTGTTTACCGTAAGAAACGGCCAGAATTGCACGAACAATCTATTTATAAGATGCCGTGGGGCATTCCTATGTCTTGGATTGCAATTGGATTTTTTATTTGCATGGCTGTTTCATTGGCTTTTAAAGAAGACACACGTATTGCATTGGAATTTGTGCCATTCTGGTTTATTTTCTTAGCCATCATCTGTAGCGTTCTTCAGAAAAATAAAACCAAATAAGTATTTTGGTATCCAAAACAGCAAAAATCAGTTACTGGTTTTTGCTGTTTTTTTATGATGAATTGTTGTTTGATCTGGAAAATGTCATGTTAGTTTTTATGGACATATTCTCGGAGAACATAGATCTCAATCAATAAAGCATTTGCCGAATTCTAGCGACTGATGGTCAATCAAAATCTGCTGCAGTACGGGGCATACTCAAATTCAGGGATTGCTTGAAAATATATTGAATAAATCCGCTACAATCTAAACCTCGAATTGGGTTAGAGCCACCAAATTTGTACGCGACACCAATTAGGGTCATGGCTTGCAACAAAAGCTCATCTACCGCTGTACTTTGTGCTAATTCAGATTCAGTGGCCGTATCCGCACTCGCTGGCGAGGTAAACACTAGACCCATTACATTGCAAAAACTAGCCAAAATTATGATAAAAAAACGGCACTTTAAAATCATCAGACATACACACAGATAAATAGGTTAGATGATAAATAGGTTAGATGATGAATAGTTCAGGGAAATTATATACCCAAAAATTCTAAAACTGACTAGCTAACTAGATTAGCTAAGGATAAGCTTACGCAAAACCTCTAAAATTAAAGAAAAATAAAATCATACTGGCGGTATAATTTTTCTTATTTTGAAGCGTTCTGCTAATATATTTTATGTTTTATTTTATAACAATGCTGTCTAATATAAACTATGTTAATCTGTTTCTAGGTGGCTTTAATACTGGATTCCATACGATCTTACAACTAGTAACGATTAAGAATAATTAAGAAAGGAAGAAAAGATATTTTCAATATTTGAATAAAAATTATTGACAAATACGCACACTGAACAATTTTAGTGTATCGTGGCAACATATTTTTTCATAAATGCTCAACATGCAGAAAATTTATTCTTTTGTTAAGCATCTTTTTTGATATTTTTTGTTCTCCAATTACTCATTAATTTGGGCGGTTGCGCCTCTACTGGTGGCGGGGAGACAAAAAAAGGAAATTATACACCTCCTCCACCTACAGAAGAACCTGCACCTACAGAAGAACCTGCACCTCCTCCACCTACAGGACCTAATCAAACTGTTGATATGGATTTTGATGGTTTACAAGACAAGCTGGATCCCAAACCCAATGACACCGACAATGATGGCGCCACCAATGATCAAGATGAAGATGATGACAATGATGGGATAGAAGATGACGATGATGATCAACCATTAGATCCAAATAATCCTCATAAGTTAGCTTATCTTCTCGACAAGGACTTGCAATCGAATCAATCAGAAGCACCATTGACCGATACCGATGGTGATGGCCTTATGGATTCAAAAGATCCTTTACCAAAAATTCATCAAGGGGTAGTGAAAGCAGCAACCTATTTAGCTCATCGAGAATTAACTCTCAAGGTTTTTAACTACGATGTCCAACAAGTTTTAACTCAAATACCTGATAACAACAAACCTACTTGGGGAACTTGGATGCAAATCCAAAAATTGGGTGCAACGCAATCTATTCAAGCGACTCAAGAACAAGCGGATGCTGATACACAATACCATATTGTTTCAACCAATTATGGTGGCTGGATGACTCAATGGGGTATCAATACGATCCAACGCCAAGACACGACCCTCTACCATGTGGGTTTAACAGCTGGCTTAATGCAAGCAACCCTTATTGCTGATGATCATCATCCAGCTTCGATCACCACAATAACCAAAGGTTTTGCTTTGGGTGGTTATGGTTTTTATAAAGGTACCCAAGGTGAAATCGCTTTCAGTCTTCAAAAAGGTTGGTTTGATCATCAACAAGATGTAGCCTATCAAAGCAGTACCCTCATCAGTCATATCAAAGCTACTTATGCTTTACACACTTGGGGCGCATTAACCTTCAGCCCAACTTTGGATATTACTTATCGCTTTAATACGGATAATCTGAATGAAACAACGACAGAAAATCAATCCATGTATGAAGGGATATTGGGTCTTCGTGTATCCAGCGTTTGGGGTAGATTGGCTCCCTTCATAACGGTTGATTATAAATTGGGGGCATCGGATGATCTAAAGGTGACTCAAGATGATGCCAAACAAACTACTTTTACTCTCAAAACCCAACCAATACCTATTCATTTTGGCCTACAAGGTGGATTGACTTATACTCCCAATCATCAATGGAATCTACAAAGTCAATTAAGTTATCGAGACAAAACACTGAATGTAGACTGTCAATTAAACTATCAGCTTCATGAAGCGCTTAGTCTAAGTGCTAGCTTGCATGAAACCTTTTTGAAGACAGACGTTGATGTTAAAGGAGAAGTGGGATTAAGATGGGGGTGGTGATTATTGTTGGGGCGTGCAATTTGATAGTGTTTGTCAAGCTCTTATAATATATTCTGATTTAGATACTGATGGTATGGATAGTTAAAGGCTTTGCTTATGTGCCTACTTACTTGCTAGCTTGATGCACAGTAAGACCAGCATAAGTTTGACAAATAGGCATCATTTGTAGGACATTGATATTGACATGTTTAGGTAGTGCGCAAACCCAATAAACTGCCTCGGCAATATCTTCAGCAGTAAGCGGTTGCGTCTTATCATAAAGCGCTTTGGCTTTTGTCTTATCACCACGGAATCGAACAATAGAAAACTCTGTATTTCCACTAAATCCAGGCTCAATATTCGTTACACGTATCGGAGTACCCAATAAATCAATGCGCAAATTATTACTCAATTGATGCACAAAAGCTTTACTGGCTCCGTACACATTACCGCCACGATAAGGCCACTCCCCAGCTACCGAACCAAGATTGATAATGTGGCCATTTGAGCGCTTTAGCATCCCTTGTAACACAAGGTATGTACAGTAAAGCAATCCCTTAATATTGGTGTTAACCATTACTTCCCATTCATCAAGTACACAATCTGCAAAGGTTTCCGTACCAATAGCAAGTCCAGCGTTATTAATTAAAACATCTATTTTTGAAAAGCGATCAGGTAAAGAAGATAGGGCATTTTCTGTAGCAATACGATCTGCTACGTCAAAATTTAGCGTATAGCATGGCTTACCCAGCAATGATTGTAGATCATTCAATCTATTTTGGCGTCGACCTGTTGCAATAACAAAGTGCCCTTCTTTTACAAAGCGTTTAGCAATCGCCTCCCCAAAACCAGAAGTAGCACCTGTTACCAAAACAATCATTTTGTTATCCAGTAAATTCTTAATGGCAAGTAAAATTAAGTGGTATGCACCTGTTTAAGTTTCGCCCTACTTGGCTTATTAACAGTTTGCCCTGTTTTTTTCTGATCACGTCGGCGTACTCCAGCGGGCAATGTCATCTCTGCTGGCTTTACCGCCAAAGAAGCTAAAGAAGTAGAGACCATAACGAATTGATTTTGAGTAGATTTCTTACTGCGTGTTATTTTTGCTCCACCTGATATCTGATGCTGTGTTGCAGTTTTTTAGTTGTTTTTTTATTAACATCTGGCTCCAAAAGTGCTTTGGCGACAACCACGGTATTTTCTTGAGCAACGGATAGATTTGTTTTTTTCGGAAGGGGCGTACGCGTTTTTTTTACCATTTTGGCTTCAAAAATGGGTACAGATTTTTCAGGTATTTGAACCGGCTCTTGAGGATCTAACAAGGCATCACTTGAAGTGGTTGGCTTAATCACTGCAGAGGTTGGGCGTTTAGCTTGTCTAGCTTGACGAGAATAATGACGTGGTTTGACAGTTTTATTATCTTCGTGGCTATTAACAACGTTAATAGATGCGTCAATTTTTGGTACTGATATAGGTTGTATATTGTTTTCTGTGACGCTAATTGGACGATTCGTTAACTGATCTGAGTTTTGATCTTGATGAGGCAGCAAATGCGTAACAACCTCTTTTTTTAGACGGTTTTCGCTGGCCACATATTTTTGTTGTGTTTGGTCAGCGGATTGTTTTAGAGCATGCTGTGTATCCGATGCATAGTTTTGTTCTTCCCTTCTTTGATGTCCAACACGCTGGTTTTTTCGACCTTTACGGTGATATACGGATTGCGATCTTAAAGCACGATGATGGTTTTGAGCGATATGCACAGCTGGTTTCTTTTTAAAGAGAGATGAAAATGTACCGCTTAAGCTCTCTAAAAAGCGCGATGCGATACGAGCAATCCACGTAGTAGTTAATTGAGCTGGTAGTTGCTCCCTTGTAATACCCTTAACGGCCGCTTCAAGTGGTTTGACATTGGCTAATTCATCATTTATACGACCTTCTGCTTGCGGCATTTCAACCATTTTATAGCTTGGGTTATCACCAATTTCGCTGTTCTCATCAATACGTGTTCTATCAATTTTATAATGAGGTGTTTCAAGATGAATATTGGGCACTAGAATAATATTAACTCCAAGGCGATCTTCTAAATTATGTAGTTCGGCGCGCTTTTCATTGAGTAGGAAAGTAGCCACTTCAACAGGTACTTGTGCACGAACCATGTTAGTATGATCCTTTGCCGCTTCTTCTTGTAAGATACGTAAAATATGTAAAGCCGAAGACTCAATACCTCTAATAAAACCGATGCCAAAACAACGCGGACAAGTAATATGATTGGTCTCACCTAAACTAGGTTTTAGTCGTTGTCGAGATAACTCTAGTAAACCAAAACGGGATAATCGACCAAGCTGAATACGAGCACGATCTTGATGAATAGCGTCTTGTAATGCAGATTCAATCATCCTTTGATTCTTGATGTTTTCCATATCAATAAAATCAATGATCACAAGCCCACCTAAATCACGTAACCGTAACTGGCGAGCAATCTCTTCCACTGCTTCGAGATTAGTTTTAAAGGCAGTCTCTTCAATATCAGCGCCTTTTGTAGAGCGCGCAGAATTAACATCAATTGATACTAAAGCCTCGGTATGGTCAATAACAATAGCTCCACCAGAAGGAAGTTGCACATTACGTGAGAACGCTGTTTCGATTTGATGTTCAATTTGAAAACGAGAAAATAAAGGCACATCATCTTGGTACAGTTTGATGCGATTTTTATAATTAGGCATCACATATTCCATGAATTGTTTAGCTTGATCATAAATTGCTTGTGTATCAATCAACAATTCACCGATATCTGGCTGAAAATAATCGCGAATCGCGCGAATAACAAGGCTACTTTCTAAAAAAATCAGAGCTGGCCCCTTTACTGCTTGAATTTTACTTTCGATTTGCTTGCTTTCTCCCCAAGCTGATTGATCAATTGCTGACCAAAGCTGTAGTAAATAACTCAAGTCCCATTTTAGCTCTTCTAGTGAACGACCAATACCTGCCGTTCTTGCAATAAGACTCATCCCTTTCGGGACGTCGAGTTTGAGCATTAACTCTTTTAGAATCTGCCGACTTTCACCTTCGGCTCGGCGTGATACACCACCACCTCGTGGGTTGTTAGGCATCAGCACAATATAACGACCTGCTAAACTAATATAAGTCGTTAAAGCCGCTCCTTTATGACCGCGCTCATCCTTATCAACCTGTACCAATACCTCCAAACCTTCATGGAGCGCTTCTTGAATACGTGCATGTGAATGATATCGCAAGGCAATTTCTTTGAAAGGCAAAAAACCGTGTCGATCACTACCATAGTCTACAAAACAAGCCTCTAAAGAAGGCTCAACACGCGTAATAATACCTTTATAAATATTACCCTTTCGTTGCTCGCTACCCGCTGTTTCAATATCAAAATTAACTAGTTTTTGGCCATCCACTATAGCTACTCGCAGCTCTTCAACTTGTGTAGCATTAAACAGCATTCGTTTCATCTATTGTTCCTTAAAAATACGCACATTGTTTGTATCACATCCTTTGCATTTAGCAAGGTAAATAAAATCAATCAATTATCAAGATAAAGTAAGCTGTTATTTTCTCAAACCGCAAACTTTACTTGCGCTTTATCTTGTTTAAAAATTCCAATGCTATATCGGTTATATTACGATTGAAATAGCCACATACGACCTTCCACAAAACTCTTGTTTTGCGTTATAAAATATCATTGGGTAAAACCTGCCCAAAGCACAGTATAATTAGCAATCGCTTTGTTATTCTAAACAATCAAAATCCTGTCATTGTGTCAGATTTATGTCAACACAATGCTTCACTGAGCAAAATTCAGGTTGTACAAAATCTCCCTGTGAGAGTATAAAGCAATATGTCAAGTCAGCGCAAAACATCTGTCACTTATTCACTTATTCATGAGGAATATGCTGGTCAACGTATTGACCATTTTTTACATTGTTTACTGAAAAATGCACCAAAAAGCCTCATCTATCGCTTTATTCGTACTGGTCAAGTACGTATCAATAAAAGGCGTACTACTCCAGATTACCGACTAATGGCAGGCGATAATATTCGCATTCCACCTGTTGATGTAACACAATTTAAAGTATTACCCTGCGCTCCTAGAAGAAAAAATTTTAAAATTGTGTACGAAGATGATGCATTGTTGGTCATTGATAAACCAGCCCATGTTGCTTCGCATGGCGGAAGTGGCATTGCTTTTGGTGTCATCGAGCAATTAAAGCAAGCAAGGCCTGATGCCAAGTATCTCCGGTTAGCCCATCGCTTAGATAAAGATACCTCTGGTTTACTCATGATCGCTAAAAAACATGCAGCATTAGTACGATTACATGACATTTTGCGAAATGGTTTATCTGACAAGCATTATTATGCTTTACTTTTAGGGCATGTCTTAAACTATCAGGAAGATATCACGTTACCCCTACACGAAGGTCGTACTTCAGAAGGAAAAAAATACGTTCAAGTCAATCAAAATGGTCGTTTTGCTCGTACAATACTAACCGTTGTAAAAAAATACCATGACTATACCTTGGTTGATGCGTTGATTAAAACAGGGCGTACGCATCAAATACGTGTACATACGCAGTATCTTGGACATCCTGTTGCAGGAGATGCGTTATATGGTGATTTTAATCACAATAGAAGTTTAGCTAGATGGGGATTAAAACGTATGTTTTTACATGCTTATCGCATTACATTGCCCCACCCTATCAGTAATAAATCGCTGACTATGGAGTCGCCTTTACCCGTGGATTTACAAAAACTACTTGATCGGCTTGAGGTTTAAGCGTTGATGCCTATACAGAATCGTTTACCAAGTTTTTTACAACTGATCATCTTTGATTGGGATGGCACGCTAATAGACTCAACAGCTCATATTGTACGAACAATCAATGCGGCTTTTACCGAACATAACCTACCTATACCCTCTCAGGAAGCGGCTAAACATATTATTGGTCTATCATTTTATCAAGCTATAACACAACTGACACCAACACTACCTGATACAAAAAGACACCAACTGATTGAAACCTATCGCCAGCTGTATGCAAATGGATTAGAGGAAGTTGTGCTGTTTGATCAAGTAAAAACAGGTTTATCTGCACTAAAAAATAAAGGGGTATTGCTTGCTATTGCCACTGGCAAAAGCCGAAAGGGACTAGATGATAACCTTGCCATGACAGGAACCCAAAACCTATTTGCTACAACACGTACCGTTGATGAATGCCCTTCTAAACCAGATCCGGCTATGATTCATGCTATCTTAAGTGAGTTGAATATCACACCAAATCACGCCATCATGATAGGAGATACTTCTTATGATCTGATGATGGCGCGCTATGCTGGCATCAACAGCGTTGGTGTAAATTATGGCGCTCATTCTGTTGATATGCTTCGTACTTGCTTGCCTGTTGCTATTTTTGATGAATTTGTATCACTGTATGAATGGCTTATTCAACAACTTGGATCACAACATGCTCGAATGGCTTGAAAATTTTGCCAGCTGTTATCGATACACTATTCAGCTTGTTGCTGCTACAGCTATGGCTGGTACATTAATATATACGCTATACATCACCTATCGCGATAAAGGTACCCTTAAAGCGCGCGTATTTGTGCGCGAATTAAGAAAAAATGAAAATATCAACCCGATCATTCTGGGGCAATATCACTTTACCATCAGCCTGTTGATGAAAAATACAACCAACCACAGCATTTATTTATCTAAAAACTCCTTTGAATGGGGATTACCCCGATTTTTTGGTGCCTTATTTATAAGACCTAAGGGCACATTTAGTGGTTTTGAAAACACGATAATTCCCTCTCATGCTGAAGAGCGCATTGATTTAACTTATGATTTTGCGCAGCATAGACGTTACCTTAAGCATGCTTGTACGGTTGATGACGTACTGCATTTGCCAACGTGCTTATCTATATTGAAAGGTAAACATTTGCCTTATTTAGCGCGACGCCTAGTTAAACTATATATTTATGCTGAAGACGGTATGGTATACAAAGCTAAATTCTCAGCAAGTTATAAGAAAAGATTTTTTAGCAAAAAAAGCATAGGAAATTTACTTCATGCGACCTACAATAAATCCATTTGACATAAAAATGAGCGTATATTATGAATTTTAGCTATTTTATTCGACTGCTTGGATGATATTAACTCATGAAAACGCAACAACCTCGTTGGGAGCGCACTGTTCTTGAACAAATTGCCATGCAGGGATTGCTGGAACAACGCCGACTAAGACGTTGGAAGATTTTTTTTCGTTTAGCGTGGCTGAGTGTTCTTTTGGTTATCCTGTACCATATTTTTTACTACCACACTGCTTCAGCACTGCATAGCACAGCCCCCTTTACCGCAGTCATTGATCTGAAAGAGACTATTGATAGTGATCACGATACGGCCAATAAACTTGTGGCAGGTATCGAAGCGGCTTTAGATAATCCCAATACACGTGGCGTTATTATTCATGCTAATAGTCCAGGCGGCTCTCCTGTACAGGCTGGCATTGCCTTTGATGGAATCAGAAAACTTAAGCAACAATATCCAAAAATACCTATTTATACTGTTGTAGAAGATATGTGCACTTCAGGTTGTTACTATATCGCTTGTGCTACAGATAAAATATATGTAGATAAAGCAAGCATAATTGGCTCAATTGGTGTCGTGTCTGATGGCTTCGGTTTTGTTGATATAATGAAAAAGCTTGGTATTGAAAGGCGCCTGCAAACAGCTGGTGACAATAAAGTTATCAATGACCCATTTTCTCCTCAAAACCCTAAACATCAGGCAGTTATTAAAACGCTTTTGGATCATATCCACCAACAATTTATTCAAGCTGTCAAAATTGGGCGTGGCAATCGCCTAAAAAAGGATCAGGCGCTTTTTTCTGGTCAAATCTACTTAGGAAACAAAGGTTGCCAACTTGGACTTGCAGATGGTATGGGTAATATACGTAGTATTGCTGAAGACGTTATTAAAACTAAGCAGTTGAGGAACTTTACAGTCCAAGAACCACTTATGGATCGACTTGCTAAAACTTGGGGCGTGCAATCAGATACGCAATTATTTAATAAGCTATTACATACGCTATCAATACGTTAACCATACACAAAAATAGGTAATCAACTCCAGTAACGATATGTTTGGCTAACTACAGCATCATCACTGTCTAGTCTTAGGTATGTCAATACAGTTTTCCGTGGCAATGTTTATACTTCTTGCCGCTACCGCAAGGACACGATTCATTGCGACCAATACGTGGGTCTGTACGAACGATTGGGGAGTGTTTAGCAGGTTGCGTAGCTTCTGCCGGTTGTGCTACTTCTTCAAGCAGCGAATCACTTTCATCATGAACCAACTGTAAGGGTTGATTATGACTAGGTTGTATCGCTTTAATATCCTGCTCAGTATTAAACTCTACCGACAGTAGTACACCGACAACATGGCTTTTAATGGAATCCAGCATAGTACCAAATAACTCGAACGCTTCGCGCTTGTATTCTTGTTTAGGATGTTTTTGTGCGTAGCCACGAAGATGAATACCACGCCTTAAGTGTTCTATCGTTGCAATATGTTCCCGCCAATGTGTATCCAATGTTTGTAACAATAAGTACCGCTCAAAACAATCCATAGCTTCTTGTCCAATCAGCTGTATTTTTTGTTGGTAGTGTTGCAATGCCATACTCAGCACTTTTTTAGTAATTTGTTCAGTGTCCAATTCAGGCGTTTCTTTCAACCATGTAGTTACTGGAGCAGATAAGCCATATTCCATCTGTAATGTTTTTTCAAGTAACGGCAAATTCCACTGTTCATCGATCACATCCGGTGACATATGGGTACGCACGACATCTGAAAGTACATCCTCTCGCATCTGAGCAGTGATTGACTGTATCCTATCCTCATTCAAAATCGCTTTGCGCTGCTGATAAATCACTTTACGTTGATCATTAATAACATCATCATATTCAATCAATTGTTTACGAATATCAAAGTTTCTCCCTTCCACTTTTTTTTGTGCATTCTCTAAAGCACGTGTTACCCAAGGATGCTCAATTGCTTCGCCTTTTGGCATTTTTAAACTTTGCATAATTGTAGCAACGCGATCCGAAGCAAAAATCCGCAATAGCGGATCTTCTAAAGACAGATAAAACCGACTAGAGCCTGGATCGCCTTGTCTTCCAGACCGCCCACGTAATTGGTTATCAATGCGCCGTGATTCGTGGCGCTCGGTACCAATAATATGCAATCCACCCGCTGCTATGACGGCTTGATGCGCTACTTCCCATTTACTTTTAATTTGCGCAATACGTTCATCACGTTCACTTGCTGAAAGTACTGTATTTTGCTCAATGAGCTTAATATCAGCAGCAGGATTACCACCTAACACGATATCTGTACCACGGCCAGCCATATTAGTTGCTACCGTAATCATTTGCAAACGTCCTGCTTGCGTAACAATTTCAGCCTCTCTTTCATGCTCTTTAGCATTTAAGATGTTGTGTTTTAAATTTGCCTGATTGAGTAGTTGTGAAATAAGTTCCGAATTTTCAATATTAGTGGTACCCACCAAAACTGGTTGACCTTTGTCATGGCAAATTTTAATTGCATCAATAATAGCTTGATATTTTTCTTGAGCAGTGCGGTAAACTTGATCTTGAAAATCTTGACGAATCATTGGTTGATTGGTCGGTATGACCACCGTTTCTAAACCATAAATCTGCTGAAATTCGTAAGCTTCTGTGTCTGCAGTACCCGTCATACCAGCAAGTTTATGGTAGAGTCTGAAATAGTTTTGGAAAGTAATAGAAGCCAATGTTTGGTTTTCGCGGTTAATGGTTACCCCTTCTTTGGCTTCAATTGCTTGATGCAGACCGTCCCCCCAACGCCGACCCGGCATGAGTCGACCTGTAAATTCGTCTACAATTACAATTTCATTATCCCGCTTGACATAATGCTGATCAACATGGAATAAACAATGTGCTTTTAATGCTAACATCACATGGTGCATCAGCCCCAAATTAGCGACAGAATAAAGACTACTACCTTTTCCAATCAAACCCATTTTAGATAAAATGGCTTCACAGCGCTCATGACCCGCTTCAGATAAAAGTACATTACGTGATTGCTCATCAACCCAGTAGTCTCCTTTATCATCTTCTGTTGCTTGGCGTTTTAGTTGACTCGGCAGCTTATTCATACGCTCGTAAAGTGCAATATTATCTTCAGAAGAACCAGAAATAATCAGTGGCGTTCTTGCTTCATCAATCAATATAGAATCAACTTCATCGACTACCGCAAATTCAAGCGGTCGTTGTACTTGATCGCTCGGCTTAAAAACCATATTGTCACGTAAATAATCAAAACCGAATTCGTTATTGGTACCGTATGTGATATCTGCTGTGTAAGCTACTTTCTTTAAATGGTGTGGTATTTGTGATAAATTGACACCGACCGTCAATCCAAGAAAGTTATATAGTGGCTCCAGTGTAGCTGCATCGCGACTGGCTAGGTAATCGTTTACCGTGATGACATGTACTCCATTACCCGAGAGTGCATTAAGATACACCGCTAAAGTTGCTACTAGCGTTTTACCTTCCCCGGTTCGCATTTCAGCAATCTTGCCATCATGCAATGCTATGCCGCCAATAAGCTGTACATCAAAATGACGTAAACCCAATACACGTCGGGAAGCTTCACGACATACCGCAAATGCTTCCGGTAAAATTGCATCCAGTGTTTTGCCATTTGCTAACGCTTCCCGCAAATCAGTTGTCTTGTGCGATAGCTCTTCGTCAGAAAGCTGTTGCATTCCGGATTCCATTGCATTGATTTGTGCAACCACGGCGTGATAGATTTTAAGTAATCGCTCGTTGCGACTACCAAATACCTTTTTAAGAAGCGTCAAAAACATATCGTGAACAACTTATCGTTTAAAGAATTAAAAAGAACTGGTGAATTCTAGCATAACCCACTAAACAAACATGACCTATAATTTGAGGTATTGACTATATTGCTTGGGTACAAATTGAAAAAACAAGCATAATACAAATTTTGTTATATTGCTCGTTATAAAAATGACTTAATTAGAATATCCTTATGCCTACTATAACCGAACATCATTGTTTAGATTTTTGTCAGCAAAATACACAGCTTTCTAAGCTTATTCAGTCAGCAAAATTACAACTGCAGTGTGCACACATACTCAATACCTTATTACCCAACAATTTATCTACTCAATGTCAGGTTGTAAAAATCAATGATGATGGTGTTCTCTTAATTCTTGCTAAAACGGGCACTATTGCTAAAAAATTACAGTGGTTATCGCTTAGTTGGCAAAGTGAATTTATGCGGCATGGGTTACCAGTAAAAACAATTAAAGTCAGTGTGCTGCCTTCGGTTACATCAGTTGCTAAACCTCAGCTTAATGCAAAAAAATAGGGAATTATTTATTCTAATAAAGTTTTTTAAATTAATAAGTGTTAGGCATCAGATCAATTAAATGGACAGAAAGTATCTGTAAAGCTTCTCGATACACTGCTTGCTTAAAATTCACTACTTCTTGAGTAGGTTTCCAATAGTCAAGCCAGCACCATTTATCAAATTCTGATGGCGCTGAAGCATCCAAAGTAATAAAACTGTCTTCTACGATCAGGCGCATCAGAAACCATATTTGCTGCTGTCCGCGATATAAAAAACGATATAAAGGTTTTAGTAGGTGCGCTGGTATATCATATCGTATCCAGTTTTGCGTTTGACCTAATACATTAACATGAGCTGGTAGTAACCCAGTTTCTTCAAATAGCTCACGATACATCGCCTCTTTCGGACTTTCTCCGTGTTGAATACCGCCTTGCGGAAATTGCCATACATTCTGCCCCGCTCTTTTTGCCCAAAACACCTGATTATGCTGATTAACGATAATCATACCTACATTATGTCGGTATCGTGCCAATCGGATCATCAATAAATATCTCCCATTAAGCTTAAAATATAGTATTTAGTTATATAATACACAATACATTACTTCTTTCAAAACTTGCTAAACCACCACTTAACCCTTCTTCGATGATCAACGATAAAAGCTTGGTAGTAGGTGATAATTTAGATGAACTAAAAGTACCACCTCATGCTATTGAAGCTGAGCAATCTGTAATCGGTGCTTTATTGCTAGATAATCTAGCTTGGGATAAGATTGCCGACAAAATTAGTGAAGAGGATTTTTATCGGCAAGAACATCGCCTGATTTATCAGGAAATTAAACGCCTGGTCAATCAGTCGCATCCTGCTGATATTGTAACCGTTGCCGAGTCATTAGAAAACAACCATTGTTTGACCGAAATCGGTGGATTGGTATACCTATCAGCGCTGGTCAACAATACCCCCTCTTCTGCCAATATATTACGTTACGTAGAAATTGTCAGAGAACGCTCTATTATGCGCCAGCTCATTGCAGCTAGTATAGAAATTGCAGAGACGGCTTATGTCCCTCAAGGTCGCGATATCAAAGAAATTCTTGACGGAGCAGAAAACAAAATTTTTCAGATTGCCGAAAACACACATCGCAATCGACAAGGTTTTAACAAAATTTCTTTATTACTGACAAGGGCTACCGAACGCATTGATCTGCTCTGCCAACGCGACAACCCGAATGAAGTAACGGGCGTTCCTACTGGCTTTATTGATCTAGATAAAAAAACATCTGGTTTACAAGATGGAGATCTAATTATCGTAGCAGGTCGCCCCTCCATGGGTAAAACAGCTTTTGCAATGAATATGGCAGAACACGCCGCTATCAATCACCACTTGCCAGTGATTATATTTTCGATGGAGACAAGTGGCGTACAGCTGGTCACAAGAATGTTGGGTTCTGTTGGTAGGATTGATCAACAAGTGCTACGAACAGGTCAATTAAAAAATGAGGATTGGCCTAAGCTTAGAGAAGCAATTTCGAATTTATCTGAAACCCACATTTACATAGACGAAACACCTGCTTTGACAGTGTTAGAGTTGCGAGCTAGAGCAAGGCGTATGGCTCGCCAATTTGATGGCAAAGTCGGGCTTATTATCGTTGACTATATTCAGTTGATGTCTGGAAACAATATTAAAAACGACAATCGTTCAGTGGAATTGGGGGAAATATCGCGTGGCTTAAAAACACTTGCTAAAGAACTGAATGTTCCGGTCATAGCCTTATCACAGCTCTCAAGACTTGTTGAGCACCGTACAGATAAGCGACCCGTCATGTCAGATTTACGTGAATCAGGCGCCATTGAACAGGATGCTGATCTAATTATTTTTATGTATCGCGATGAATACTATAATCCAGATTCACCTAACAAAGGTCTTGCTGAAGCAATTATTAGTAAACAACGTAACGGACCAACAGGTAAGATACATCTAGCCTTCTTAGGCAATCTCGTACGATTTGATAATGCGACGCAAGATTGGTCCAGTACAGGTCAATCATCTTACATGCCAGAATAATTGGGGCCACTACCTCCTTCTGGTGTTGTCCAAATAATATTTTGGGTGGGATCTTTAATATCACAGGCCTTGCAATGTATACAGTTTTGTGCGTGAATTTGCAGGGTGGGTTGATCTATCCCTTTATTAATTTCATACACCTGTGCTGGACAATAACGCACTTCAGGCGAGTCATATAGCGCTAAATTCTTGCTAATGGGTATTGTGGCATCCTTTAACTGAAGATGCACTGGTTGGCCTTCACGATGCACTACATTAGCAAGAAATACGGAAGACGTTCGATCAAATGTCAAACAATGATCCGGTTTAGGATAGGTAATTGGCTTACAGTGGTTAGCAATTCGCAAGCATGTATGATCCGGTTTACGGCTATGTAATGTCCAAGGCGCATGACCTTTGAGGATATACATATCTAAAGCAGAATAAATAAGTCCCTCATATAATCCTCGCAAAAATGCTAACCGAATATTGCGTGCAGCCCATAATTCATCGTAAAGCCAACTTTGACGAAACAAATCATCATAGGTATTGGCTTCGACGCGTTGACTTATGAGTGCTTCATGCACAGCATGTGCTGCGAGCATGCCCGACTTCATGGCTGTATGAATTCCTTTGATACGCGGTACGTTTAAAAAACCTGCCGCATCACCTACTATGACACCACCCGGAAAAGTTAGTTTTGGCAAAGCCTGTATACCACCTTCTGCTAAAGTTCGTGCGCCATAAGCAATACGTTGACCACCTTGTAGTATCTTTCTAATAATAGGATGCGTTTTAAAACGTTGGAATTCTTCAAAGGGCGAAAGGTAAGGATTGGCATAATCTAGGCTCGTCACAAAACCGACAGCTACTTTGCCATCAGTTAAGCAATATAAAAATCCACCACCATAAGCATTTTGACCGAGTGGCCAGCCAATGGTATGCATTACTTGACCACCCCTTACCAAGGTTTGATCTATCTTCCATAATTCTTTGATACCTAATCCATAAAGTTGCGGATCACTGTTAGTAGCTAACGCAAAATGCTTAATAACTAACTGACTCAACGAACCACGGCAACCTTCGGCTAATATCGTTTGATGAGCCAACATCTCTATACCAGGTTCATAGCGTTCACTAGGTTTGCCCTCTGCATTAAGTCCCATTACACCTGTGAGCACCCCTCGTACTGCACCTTGATTATCATAAAGTATTTCCGAGGCAGCAAAATTAGGATAAATCTCTACCCCTAATGCTTCGGCTTGCGATGCCAAAAAAGAGCAGAGTTCGCTAAGGCTGATAATATAGTCACCTTGGTGACGCATAGTGGGTGGAAGTGGCAAAGGAATAGCATGATGGCGCATTAAGTATAAAAAACGACTACTGTGAACAGCTGTATGTATCGGAGCATGAAGTTGCGTCCAATTAGGTAATAGTTCATCTAAAGTACGTATATCGAATATAGCGCCAGATAAACTATGCGCGCCTATGGTTGAGGCTTTTTCTAAAACACAAACAGATAGCTGGCGACCTATTTTTGCGCTCAGTTGCTTGAGGCAAATAGCCGCTGATAGTCCAGAGGGACCTGCTCCAATGATTAATACGTCATAGAACATATTCTCACGCTGTGTGGCAGACTTATTCTGAGCAGTCATGACTTGATACATACCTTAAGTTTGTTGTTGGTAACACTCAAATTGGTGAGTTAACACAATCTTGATCATCCTACGGATGGGCTCCGCAGCACCCCATAATAGCTGGTCACCTACAGTAAAAGCAGATAAATAATCATCACCCACTGTAAGTTTTCGTAAACGTCCAATGGGTACTACTAAACTACCTGATACGGCAGCGGGTGTTAGTTGTTCTATGCTATCTTCTTTCTTATTGGGGATCACTTTTACCCAATCATTTGCCTGTGCAATACATGCTTCAATTGCATGCATAGACATTTTTTTGCGTAATTTAATTGTTAGGGCTTGGCTGTGACAACGCATAGCACCAATACGCACACAAAGACCGTCAATAGGAATTTGATGTTGCTTACGCCCTAATATTTTGTTCGTCTCTGCGCTACCTTTCCATTCTTCTCTGGATTGACCATTACTTAAATCTTTATCAATCCAAGGGATTAAATTTCCAGCAAGCGGCACATCAAAATGCATTTTGGGGAATCCATCACTGGTTAAGCATTTAGTTATTTTGCGGTCAATATCAATGATAGGAGTATGAGAATTGATCAAATCGGATTGTGCGCTATGATAAATAGCACCCATACCTAAAATCAACTCTCGCATATGCTGAGCACCTGCGCCAGAGGCTGCCTGATAAGTCATTGTCGTTACCCATTCAATCGCTTCTTCCTGAAATAAACCCGCCAAAGCAATAAGCATTAAACTTACCGTGCAATTAGCGCCAACATAAGTTCTAATACCCGATCGTAATGCTTTGTCAATTAAAGGACGATTGACAGGATCAAGTATAATAACCGCTTCTTCATCCATACGTAATGTACTGGCCGCATCAATCCAATAGCCACGCCAACCTCTTTGTTTTAGCGTAGGATATACAGCATTGGTATAGTCTCCACCCTGACAAGTCACAATGACAGGTAATGCACATAACGCATCGATATCATATGCTTGTTTGACCGGGTAGAGTTGTCCGTCACCTATATCTGGACCTCTATCAACTGTTTGTGAAGTACTAAAAAATATAGGCTGTATGGGTAAAGAAATAAAATCCGCCTCTTCTTTCATGCGTGTCATAAGTATCGATCCAACCATACCTCGCCAACCGATAAATCCGACAGGCAATCTATGAGCTTGGGTATGCATCATCATGTTCCTAAGGCTATCAAGCAGTACATGGTTAAGGTGCCATGTGATCGAACTGTATCGTTCTGTTTATCCTGTAATACTTGTATGTGCTGGCGATATTCTGACCATATCGGAATATAATCCAACTTAGCACAGATAGCGGACAATTCCACGCTACCTAAAAATACATTAGTATCCTGACCAAGAGGATTTGAAAAATTACGTGAACCCATTTATTCCGTTTTAAACGCCTATTGAAAATAGTAAGTCATAAACATGATAAACTGCTCAAACTACACGATTGATCTTATTTCACAATGATTGTTGTCATGGAGCGGGTGAAGGGAATCGAACCCTCGTCGTAAGCTTGGGAAGCTTCTGCTCTACCATTGCGCTACACCCGCATTGATCACTTCTCAACCATTCTAGATAGATAAGGAGCGAAGTGTAGCGGTTTTTTGTGATTTTGGAAACCTGACTCTATTAGAGAGCACAATCATATGCACCCTATGCTCAATGTTGCAATTAAGGCCGCTAGGCGCGGCGCCAGTGTTATTCGGCATGCTGCTTCAAAGTTAGATGGCATCGCGATCGAAAAAAAGGATAATGATAGCATTGTCACCGAAGTGGATCGTACTGCAGAAGAAGCAATCATTGGCGTTATTCTAGAAGCTTACCCCACGCATACAGTATTGGCAGAAGAATCTGGTTTTCATCTCAACCAGGATGCAACCTACCAATGGTTTATTGATCCCTTGGATGGCACCACAAATTTCATTCACGGACATCCTCAGTATGCTGTATCCATCGCATTGGCTCACGAAAATCAAATAGAGCAAGCTGTTGTTTATGATATTGAGCGCAATAACTTATTTACTGCAACACGTGGCGCAGGTGCTTATCTTAATGACCGACGCATCCATGTTGCTAAACATAGCCAATTAAATGCTGCGCTACTTGCTACAAGCATCCCAACATTTAATCCCAACTCGGTTCATTTATATTTCAACATATTGCGCGATATGGTTGCTTTACAAATTAGCACACGTAATGAGGGTTCTGCGGTTCTAGATTTATGTCATGTTGCCTGCGGACAAATTGATGGCTATTTTGCTTTGCATCTTAAACCGTGGGATATGGCCGCTGGTGCATTAATTGTTCAAGAAGCAGGTGGGCTTATTACCGATCCCTATGGCGAAGATCACTGGCAAAAAACAGGGCATATTGTGGCATCTAATCCTAAGTTACTTGCTCAGCTTTTACATATCATTACACCGCATATGGTAAATCATATGTTGCCATTACCTTGCTAAGGAAGTTAGTTTTGAAATATTGGCTTGATAACAGCAAGCATGATTATCAGTATAATAGCGCATCATGATAGATCCTGTCTTCGTTCACCTACGGCTACATACAGAATTTTCTATTTCAGATGGCATCGTTCGTATCCATGAAGCTGTTGCTCGGGCATCCGAATTAGCTATGCCAGCCCTCGGCATTGCTGATTTGATGAATCTATTTGGTGCTATTAAATTCTATAAGACTTGCCAAGATGCCGGGATTAAACCCATCATTGCTTGTGATGTTTGGTTAACAAATCTCGCGCGCCGCCAACAACCTTATCGTTTGCTGTTGATTGTTAAAAACCATAATGGTTATAAACGACTCTGCGAATTACTAACCCGTACACATATTAAAAATCAATATCAGGGTCGTCCGGAAATTCATCCTGATTGGTTTTTAGAGGGTGACAATGGCGGTCTAATCTGTTTATCGGGTATTCATAATACAGACATTGCAGCTTTTTTAAAAAATGGTGAATTGGAAGCAGCTAAACAGCAAACTCAGCATTGGGCAAAATTATTTCCACAATCTTTCTACTTAGAAATACAACGAATAAGAGATGATACGAAAGAATTAGAGCAAGGAATTTTATGGATTGCTAACCAAACAGGTCTTCCTGTTGTCGCAACACATCCAATACAATTTATGCAACCTGAAGACTTCAAAGCGCATGAAGCAAGGGTCTGTATTACAGAGGGTTGCAAACTTAATGATAAACGTCGCCAACAATATTTTGAGACCAATCAGTACTTTTTATCAACCGAAGCGATGCAAAAGCGCTTTGATGATCTAGAAGTTGCGCTATATAACTCGGTAGAAATTGCTAAACGCTGTAATCTTACTCTGCCGCTTGGCAAACATCACTTACCCAATTTTGATATGCCATCGGGCATCACGTTAGACAATTATTTTATTCAACAAACACAGGAAGGACTAATAAAACGCTTAACTGAGCTTTTTCCAGATAGCACGGTAAGACAAACCCAACAAGCCGTATTTAAGGAGCGTTTACAGTTCGAAATAAATACTATTATTGACATGGGCTTTTCTGGTTATTTCTTAATTGTTGCTGATCTTATTAACTGGGCAAAAAATAACCAATGTCCAGTCGGACCTGGTCGAGGTTCTGGTGTTGGTTGTTTGGTATCGTTTTGTTTAGGTATTACAGAAATTAACCCCCTAGCCTACGGATTGCTCTTTGAGCGCTTCTTAAATCCAGAACGGATGACAACGCCAGACTTAGATATTGATTTTTGCCAAGAAAATCGATATCGCGTTATCGAATACGTCAAAGAACGTTATGGTGAAAAGGCGGTAAGCCAAATCGCTACTTTTGGTAAATTAGCTTCAAAGGCTGTTATTCGTGATGTCGGGCGCGTGATGTCACTTCCTTATACTTTTTGTGATCAATTATCAAAGTTAATTCCTTATACCGCTAATAAGCAATATACGCTTGATGAAGCAGTTGAAAATGAGCCACTTTTAAAAGAGCGGCTAGATAATGAAGAAGAAACATCAGAACTATGGGATTTGGCTAAAAAATTAGAAGGGTTGACTCGAAACGTGAGCATGCATGCAGGAGGCGTGCTGATTGCACCTAGCCAACTGACAGATTTTTGTCCCTTATATCAAGGCTCTAGTCATGATGCAGTGCCTGTTTCCATGTATGACAAAAATGATATTGAGCAAATTGGACTTGTAAAATTTGATTTTTTGGGTCTGCGAAACTTAACTATTATCGATCTTACGATACGTTATATCCAATCTTTTGATCCTGCTTTTAATGTTGACCTTAATAAACTACCTTTTACTGATCCGGCAACCTATAAAACCTTCCAAAGAGCCAATACGACCGCTGTATTTCAAGTCGAATCGGAGGGCATGAAACGCCTTTTAGAAAAACTAAAACCGGATCGATTCGAAGACATCATTGCTGTACTTGCATTGCATCGACCAGGGCCACTAGGATCGGGCATGATTGATGACTTTATTTTGCGAAAAAAAGGTAAGCAGCGTATTAATTATTTCCACGATGACCTTAAAAGCTGTTTAGAGCCGACTTATGGCGTAATTCTTTATCAAGAACAAGTTATGCAAATTTCACAAATTATCGGAGGTTATACCCTAGAAGGCGCTGACATTCTCTGTCGCATTATGAGTAAGAAAAAACAAGAAGCGATGGATAAGCATCGCATCACTTTTATTGAAGGCGCTAAACAAAAAAATTACTCTATCAAACTTACTGAACAATTATTTGACCTGATGGCTAAATTCGCTGAATATGGTTTTAATAAATCGCACAGTGCCGCTTATGCCGTAATCGCCTATCAAACAGCTTGGCTTAAAACACACTACTGTGCAGCCTTCATGGCTGCTACCATGTCTTTAGAATCTCACAATACAGACCAATTAAAAATATTGTACGATGATGCGCGTCGCAATCGTCTTGATTTTTTACCATTGGATATTAATGAATCAGTTTACTATTTTGTTCCGATCAACGATACACAGATCCGTTATGGATTCAGTGCAGTAAAAGGAGTTGGTAGGACTGCTGCTGAAAAAATCATATCGGAGAGAAAAAAGCATGGCGCTTTTACCAGTTTACTTGATTTTTGCAAAAAAGTTGATCGGCAGCACCTTAATAAAGGAGCTATCGAAGCGCTCATCTGTGCGGGTGCTTTTGATGCAATTGAAAAAAATCGAGCGTTACTATTTCGGAATATTGAATTGGCGATGAATTTTGGTGAACATGAACGGATCAATATACAGCAAGGTAAATTATTTAGCGATATGCATGCGACACAAGCAACTATTAAAATGATTACCTATCCTGATTGGTCGGATAAAGAAAAATTGGTACGGGAAAAAAATGCATTAGGTTTTTATTACTCAGGTCATCCTTTCACAGCATATATTACGGATATTTGCCATTTCACGGATAGTAAATTAAGTCAAATTACGCCACAAAATGAAACAAAATGGCTAAGCGGGTTAGTGACAAATTTTCACACAAAAATGAGTGGTAGAGGCAAAATGGCCTTCATTCAATTGGAAGATTTAAGCGCAAAAATAGAAGTCATTGTTTATACTGAACTGTGGAATCAATGTCAAAATAAGGTTTTAGAAGACGAGCCATTGGTTATACGAGCCAAAATTAGTCAAGATGAATTCTCAAGTAATGTCAAGGTGATTGCTGAGGAATTGCTCAGCATCAGTGAAGCAAGGTGCCGTTTTGCGCATTATTTGAAACTAGATATTGGAAAACCGATAGATATGGCAATACTAAAAAATAACTTGTCAACATTTGTTGACCCACAAAATGGCAGTATCATTCATATTACTTTTTCTAACGATAGTGCTATGGGTGAGTATTATCTTAGTTCCAATTGGCGTGTCCGTTTAGAGGATAAGCTACTTGAATCGTTGTCTATCCTATTGGGCAAGCAAGCGGTACATATTATTTGGAAAACACAGTAAGTCAACAGTAAAACACATAGTGTCCGCTTCAAAATTAGTCATAATGTAGCAAAATAAATTAAAGATTTGAAGGTAAATATTCATCAATTTATGGGATAAATTACTCTTGAAAAGAGCGGTATATGCGGGTAGTTTTGATCCGCCAACTAATGGTCACCTGTGGATGATCCAAGCTTCCGCTGAACTCTTTGATGAAGTCATTGTAGCAGTTGGCGATAATCCAGAAAAACAAAGCACTTTTAGTCAGCAAGAGCGTGTGATGATGCTCAAAACAGCTATTTTTGGCATGGATAAAGTCCGCGTTGAAACTTTTTTGCATACATTTTTAGTAGATTATGCTAAAGCAATATCGGCAAATTATATTTTGCGCGGCGTTCGCAGTGCAGCAGACTACGAATATGAACGTATCATGCGTTATATCAATGCCGATTTATACCCAACTATCACAACTGTATTTTTAATACCACCACGCGAATATGCTGAAATTTCCTCCACCATGGTTAAAAATTTAATCGGCCCAAAGGGTTGGGAGGCAATTGTGCGTCAATATTTACCCAAGACAGTGTACCAAGCCATACTGCAATACTATAAAAATAGATCAAGCGTCGTAAAATGAGTATATATATCTAGGGAGGAGCTATGGATCTTAAACTAATTGGACCGCATCTTGAAATCACGCCAGCACTACAGGAATATGCGAACACTAAATTTCAGCGCATTGCCCGCCATACCGAGTCAGCGATCTCGATAACGGTTACCTTATCTACTGATAAAACGGTTCATCAGGCTTACGCAGATTTACATGTTGCTGGCAAATCCATACATGGGGAAGCATCGCATAAAGATATGTATGCTGCTATTGATTTATTGGTCGATAAACTGATTCGCTTATTCATTAAAAATAAAGAAAAAAGTTGCACGCTATAAGTCACCTCATCATTTTTCTTAAGCAAAATAAACAACAAGGTTGCGCGCTATATTTAAGCGATATATTGATTGGATGTGACTCATGAAACTAGTATTGGTCAGTGGTTTATCAGGCTCCGGTAAATCTGTTGCTTTACATACTTTAGAAGATATTGGCTATAGTTGTGTTGATAATTTACCCGTCATTATGCTGGCAGATTTCGTCGCTTTATATCAAAAATTATCGTATCAGCAAGTTGCTATTGGCATTGACACGCGCTCTTTACCCAATGTTTCAGAGCTATCTGATAGCATCCATAAACTTACTATGTCAAACATTGAAACTTATCTTATTTTTTTAGAAGCAAGGGATGATATTTTGATACAACGTTTTGCTGAAACCAGGCGTAGCCACCCTTTTTCCCGCCATGAACGCACTATTGAAGAGGCTATTCAGTATGAAAGAGCCTTATTGGCGGATATGAGTGCGTTAAGCCACCAAATTGATACGAGCTTATTGTCTATTTATGCTCTGCAACAACTAATTTTGCAGTGTATTACATATACCGCTTCGCCTATTGGGCTATTATTTGAGTCATTTGGTTTTAAATATGGTATGCCATTGGATGCCGATTTTATTTTTGATGTACGCTGTTTACCGAGCCCGCACCATATCAAAGCCTTACAAGATTATACGGGATTGGAATCGCCTATTATTGATTATTTTTCAGATGAAGCGCTTGCTAACACAATGGTTGATGATATTGCGCACCATATTCAAAAATGGTTACCACACTTTATTCAAAGTACGCGTAGTTACCTTAATATTGCCATCGGTTGTACAGGTGGCAAACACCGTTCCGTTTATGTTGCCGAAGCATTAGCAAAACAGTTTGCGCACTACTTGCCACTTGTCAGACATAGACAATTGTTACTTCATCAACCCTGTGCATTGTAGCAATGCTAATTCATGTTACCTTCCATTGGCTGCATTATCGGACCTACTGCAAGCGGCAAAAGTCAATTAGCGCTACATCTTGCAGCATGCTACGACGCTGAAATTATTAGTGTTGATTCAGCGTTAATTTATCGACATATGAATATCGGGTCTGCTAAACCTTCTCTAGAAGAACGCCAACAAATCCCGCACCATTTAATTGACATTATTAATCCAACTGACCGCTATTCTGCTGCAAACTTTTGTACTGATGCCACAAAACACATCACTCGTATCATGGCCAAAGGTAAAATGCCATTATTGGTCGGTGGTACTATGCTTTACATTTACGCACTTGAAGTTGGGCTGTCACACTTACCTTGCGCTGATTTAACTTTACGCGCTCAATTGGATGAGGAAGCACAATTAAAAGGTTGGCCTGCCCTACATAAGCAACTTCAAGCCATTGATCCAATTGCAGCGTCACGCATTGCACCATACGATAAACAACGTATCCAAAGGGCTTTGGAGATATTTTTGCTCTCTGGTCATCCACTTACCACTTTACTTAAAAAAAAATCCACGCCATCTTCTTTTAAATTACTCAAAATGGCGCTTGTTCCTGCTGAACGTGCTTGGTTGCGCGATCGCATTACGCATCGTTTCCGACATATGCTTAACATGGGTCTCGTTGAAGAAGTCAAAACATTACGCACCCGTTTCCCAAACTTAACCCCAGCATTACCTGCCATCAGAACAGTGGGTTATCGGCAAGCATGGCAATATCTTGACAATCAAATTAATTACGATACCTTTGTTACGCAGGCAATCACTGCTACGCACCAATTAGCTAAACGACAATTAACTTGGTTAAATAAGCTTCAAAACCTAACTTTATTGAACTGCCAAGATAAAAATCAGTTACCAGCACTGGCTGAAAAATGGTTTAGGCAGCATATCCTGCCTATATCTTAGACGGTATAAACGTTTTGTTGCATTATATTAAATACTAGGTTCGTTTATAATCAATATTATTGAATTGACTTGGTGAATCATTTTATGAAACCCATTGCCTCACTGGATCGGTTGGTTCATGCCTTAAAAATATTACCCAGTGTTGGGTCCAAATCAGCGCAACGTATGGCTTTTCATTTGTTGCAGCATGATAAGTTGGGCGCTCAAAAACTAGCGCTTGCTATCCATGAAGCACTTGATAAAGTCAAGCACTGTGAAGCTTGCAATACGTTTAGCGAACAAACACTCTGTCCAATTTGTATTGATGACACAAGGCAAAAAGATATATTAATGGTGGTTGAGATGCCAACCAACCTTGCTTACATTGAGCAAACTGGTTGCTACAACGGATTATATTTTGTATTGATGGGTAGACTATCTCCCTTGGAAGGCATTGGGTTACATGATATTGCTCTGACTAAATTAGTAGAGCGCGCCTCAAAGCAATCCTTCAAAGAAATTATTATCGCAACAAATTTTACAGCTGAAGGTGAAGCCACCGCTCATATCATTTCAACATTACTCAAACCACATAAACTATCCCTAAGTCGCATTGCGAGAGGTATTCCGGTAGGCGGAGAAATTGAATATATTGATCAAGGCACTCTCGCTCAAGCAATCCATGAAAGACGATTGCTATAAACTAGATCACTTTATGATGCTTTGATGCTTGGCTTACCGAGTGCAATAAAGGCTTTATTGGGTGGCTTGGCATTATCAATTAACTGTGCAAGCGATGTATCATATAGCGCTTCGAGCTTTTTAAGATGCATTACCTCAGCAGTATGCCCTAATACATGTAATGTTGAGTGTGCCATAAGACCTACTTTGTCAGCATGACGTAATGCCAAATTCAGGTCATGCAATACAACCAATACGGCGATATCAAACTGACGAACAATATCTCTTATCAAGGTTAAAACAGCGTCAGCCACGCCAATATCTAACGAAGCGGTTGGTTCGTCCAGTAAAAGATAACGCTCTTCAGTGGCTTGGGTAAGCAATTGAACTAATGCGCGAGCTAGCAAAACACGCTGTATTTCACCACCTGAAAGCGTTTCACTATTTCTAGACATTAAATCTTGGATGCGAATCAATGATACTGCTTGATCAATAGCGTCTTTTTCACCATGCCGATAAGCGCCCATCTCAACAATAGCGCTAACTTTAAAACCAGAGGGCAATACAGGACGCTGCTCAAGCACCGCACGCCTTTTAGCAAGCTGCTTTGCTGAAAAATAAGACAGCGGTTCACCATCTAGCAGTGCTTCACCGACATCAGGTTTTTCAAGACCAGATAAAAGGGACAGTACACTACTTTTACCTGCTCCATTCGGCCCTAACAATACTACCAGTTCATTTTTCTGAAGTGATAAAGTCACATTTTTGACGCGATTTTTGAGCGAAACATTAGTCAGCGAGAGCATTAACATTCCTACGCTGTATACGAAGCATGTGCCATAAAAAAAATGGCACACCAGTTAAGCTAGTGATCACACCAACTGGTAGCTCAACAGGATAAATAGCTAAACGCGCAATGAGATCAGCACTACCAGTAAGCAGTGCACCAATCAGCGGGGATACAAATAAAATACGTTTTGCGTCGCCACCAATCGCAATACGACATAAATGGGGAGCCATCAGACCAATAAAGCCGATTATGCCACATTGCGATACAACAAGTGCTGTGGATAACGTCGCCAAAACCAGTGCACTAAAACGCCATTTTAGTAGAGCATAGCCCGAATAAAATACTGCATGCTCACCCAATTGCAATAAGTTTAAATAACGCCAATGCTGCCATAAAAAAAACCAAATCACAGGTAAGGCAAGCAATAGTGATAAAGCGGTGGACCAATTACTGGCTGAAAAACTACCCATCAGCCAAAACGTCACACTTTGCAAAGGACCATTAGGTAATATGGTCATCAATAGCATTAAAAAACTACCCGTTAATGCGTTCACCGCAACACCAGCCAAAATCAAGTGTGTGGACTGATACGCTGCACCAGCTAGAAACCACACCATTAATAGTGCAACAGCTGCACCAGTAAACGAAATTATCGACACCATAAACGGTAAGGCGCCAAGATGTAATGCTAAGGCCGCAAATAAAGCAGCGCCACCCGAAACACCAATTAATCCAGGTTCCGCCAGAGTATTACGAAACTGGTATTGTACTGTTGCGCCAGCACAGGCCAGTAAGCCGCCAGAAGCAAAAGCGGCAATCGTTCGCGGTAAACGAAGTTGCATAATAATCTGTGGGGTATCCCAATATAGCCAACCCTCTACGCCATCTAGAAAAATGCTCGCCACAAATACAACCAGTAAGGCAACGCCAATAAATACTAAGCGATAAATAGACATAGGGTTACATTAATCAATCACATCTTGCATGCTATATAGACCAACTGGATGATTAGCTATCCAGCACGCAGCGCGTAGCGCGCCCTTTACCAAGGCTTGGCGGTTATGTGCTTTATGGATTATTTCAATCCGTTCAGCTTCTCCTACAAACCATACAGCGTGCTCACCGATAATATCACCTGCCCTGATAGAAGAAAAAGCAATGGCTTGAGGATCACGCTCCCGATGCAAGGATTGTTGATCATACACCGCACACTGATCTAAATCACGTCCTAAAGCCTCTGCAATCACTTTACCCATTTCTAAGGCAGTTCCAGATGGCGCATCAATCTTATGTTGATGGTGAGCTTCAATAATTTCCACTGCATAGTCATCTTTTAACATGTGAGCTGATGCAGCCAACAGTTTTAGCATAACGTTAACGCCAATACTAAAGTTAGGCGAATAAACCATACCAATTTGTTGAGCAGCTTGCAATAAAGCCTGTTTTTCTAATGGAGTTAATCCCGTCGTTCCAATCACCATCGGCACCTTTAACTGCTCGCATACTTTGACATATTGAATTGTTGCAGCGGGCGATGTAAAGTCAATCAACACATCCGTATGGGTCAGAGCTTTATCTATGTCATCAGAAATAGTCAACTTGCTTGAAGTATTCAATAGCTTTGACAATGGTTGACCAATAAGGGAACTTTCCGATTTTTCCAGCGCAGCACAGAGTACTAAATCAGTCGTTGACAAGATAGCCGCTGTTAAAGCACGCCCCATACGACCACCTGCACCTGTTACCGCTAATCGTAAGGCCATACTTTACACTCCATTAACCATAAATAATTCATGAATATCCAAATATATCAACCTATTTGGGCAGTAAAATTTTCGTTTTAAACGGTATGGATACAGAATGTTCAACACTTTTTAGCGCATTATCCGCAAAATAAATAACCATGCACCACTGCTCAGCAATTTTGCCGCCTTGCGCTACTGTATATTGGTAAATCCAGCGATCAGCATGTAACGCATCCGCCAACATGGGTGTTCCCAATAAATTACGCACCTGTTCAGATGTCATCCCTACTTTCAGCTGATCCAGTTGTGCCGGGGTAATAACATGTCCCTGTAAGACGACAGGTCTATAATAAATAGAAGCTCGAACATCGTAACTAAACGATGTGCAAACACTTAACATCCCCATCATAAATAAAAGCAATATACGTGCCATTTTTATCAATCCCCAACCCATCATTGACAGAGTCATTCATTATACACGCACCAATATAAGTGTTACGGTTAGTCTCTTTGCTTCATTTTCTCAATTGTTTCGGTAAATTCATCCACATCTTGAAAACTTTTATATACTGACGCAAAGCGCACATAGGCTACTTTATCAAGCTTGGTTAACTCTCTCATAACCATCTCTCCTAATTGACGAGAAGGCACTTCGCGCTCGCCCAATTGCAGTAGAATATTGCGAATCGCAACGACTGCATGGTCAACTGCCTCAATAGGTACAGGACGTTTATGCAAAGCTCGAAAAAAACTGGTTCTGAGCTTTTCAACATTAAAAGCTGAACGACGCCCATCATTTTTAATGATATGGGGCATATGTAATTCAGCAGCCTCAAAAGTGGTAAAACGTTTCTTACAAGCTAAGCAACGGCGGCGGCGGCGGATCTGGTAGCCATTCTCACTCATGCGCGAGTCCGTCACTTGTGTATCGCTATGACCGCAAAAGGAACATCTCATCTTTATTCCTTTTCAAGTAAACTAGGTATTCAATATAGCTCACAGGTTAATAAGGCTTAGAGTCTATCTTACCTAAAATAAACAAAACAACCCAATTGTAGACAAAATTAAAATCGTTACGATCAACAATCGATTCTGTTTTTGCGTCTCACGCAGCGTATGCTGTAAAAATAGTTGCGTTTGCATTGCTTGATCATTGCGTGAAAGCCATTCATACATTTTCTTTGGCATAGCAGGTAATATATTGACCCAGTCAGGCATTTCTTTATGTAACCTCTTTAAAAATCCACGCCAACCAACTTGCTCTTTCATCCATTGCGCAAGAAAAGGTTGCGCAATTGCCCATATATTGAGCATGGGATCCAATTCTCGCCCCAAACTTTCAACATACATAAGAGTTTTTTGTAGAAGAATCAGTTGGGGTTGAATATTAATTTTAAAGGTTCGACTTACTTCAAATAATTGCATAAGTAAGTCGCCAAACGAGATACGTGATAATGGTTTTTGGAAAATCGGTTCACATACTGACCGAATGGCTGATTCGAAAGCATTAATATGACCATCATCTGGCATCCAACCGCATTCTATATGCGCCGTTGCAACACGATGGTAATCACGGTTAAATAGCGCAAGAAAGTTCAGCGCTAAATAGTATTTATCATGCTCACTCAGCGTACCAATAATGCCACAATCTAGCACAATATATTGTCCTTGATCGTTAACCAATAAATTACCCGGATGCATATCGGCATGGAAAAAACCATGCTTGAACACTTGTGTAAAAAAAATGGTGACCGCAACATGTGCTAGCGCTACTGGATCGATATGTTTTTTGCGTAGAACAGTTTTATCTAATATGGGCATACCTTGCATCCACTGCATGGTCAGCACTGTTTTACTGCAATAATCAAAATAAACTTCAGGTACCAGTAGTAGCGGGTCTTCATTGGAGAAATTATGTTTCAATTGGCTGGTATTGGCAGCCTCTTGCATCAAATTCAATTCGCTATGTAATGATTGATCAAATTCCACTATAATTTCGCGTATATGCAAGCGCGAAGCGTGTGGTAAAATACGATTGAGTATTTTAGCCAGCCAATAAAATAACGCTAAGTCTTGTTCGATAATCGTTTGAATATTTGGACGCAATATTTTAACGGCTACTTCTTGGCCACGTTGTCCGTTAGCATTACGTAACCAAGCATGGTGTACCTGCGCAACAGAGGCGCTGGCAATTGGAATTGGGTCAAAATCCATATAAAGGGCTTTGATTTCGCGCTTGAACGCCTCTTGAATCTGCCGATAAACTAATTGCTCGGAAAATGGTAAGACCTGATCTTGTAATAACTTAAGTGACTGAATATATTCATAAGGTAGTAAATCGGGACGGATAGAAAGTAATTGGCCAAATTTCACAAAAATTGGCCCCAAACATTCTAGAGCCAGCCTCACCCTCTCCCATAAAGGTTTATTCGATAATTGCCCAGGGAGATAGCGCATCCATTTTAATAGCTTAGACTTGGGTCTCCAAAAACTAAGTAGATCCAATAAACCAAATCGATAACCCGTCCAAAAAATTTGCCCAAGGCGAAATAACCGACTTTGGTTCAATCGCATCGCTTAAACCCTTTATGTAAAGCAACAATACCAGCACTTAAATTAAAATAACTAACTTGGCAAAATCCTGCTTGAATCATCATCTCTTTAATCATATTTTGATCAGGATGAACCGAAATAGATTCTCCTAAATAACGATAACTGGCCTGATCATTTGCAATCCACTTGCCCAATAATGGTAAGGCTTTTAAGGTATAAAATTGATATAGTTTAAAAAAAGATCGGTGTACTTTAGAAAATTCTAAGATAATAAGTCGCCCTTTTGGTTTGAGCACGCGATACATTTCTTTTAAAGCTTGATCTTGTCTTGTCATATTGCGTAAACCAAAAGCGATAACAATACAGTCAAAATAGTTATTTTGAAAAGGTACTGCCTCAGCATCAGCATTAACAAGCGGAACAATTAAGCCTTTGTTTAACAGGCGATTACGACCAATATGTAGCATAGAGCAATTAATGTCTGCACACCACAACTCCCCTTTTTTTGAAAGTTTTTTTGAAAGATGAATCGCTAAATCACCGGTGCCGCTTGCCATATCTAAAATACGGTCTTCTGGCCGAATCATGGCAATTGTTACAGTAAACCGTTTCCATAATCGATGCAGCCCACCTGACATTACATCATTCATCAGATCATATTTTGCAGATACTTGATGAAATACCTTCGCGACTTGTTCATTTTTGTCGCACTCATCAATTTGCTGAAAGCCAAAATGAGTTTTTTTGTATGCCATGCTAGACTTATATATCGCGTTATCCAAAAGACATCATGCCAAACAAATGACATATCAGCAAGATGGCTCATTATAAATAACTCAATTGTGCCTGACATACTATCTTTTTCTTTTGCTGTTAGTAGACAATCGTTCCATCTTATGCAAAAATCACGCTTCAACAACATTGTGCTGCAATCCTTTCTTTTGCAACTAATTCCCTTCTTTTATTAAAGAGTCTTTTTACGATGGATCTACGAAAGCTAAAAACATTAATTGATTTGGTAGAAACTGCTAATATCTCAGAACTAGAGATAACTGAGGGAGAAGAAAAAGTCCGCATTACGCGCGGTGCCTTGGCGTTTCCTTTGCCACAAAAGGTGGTTGTTGCAGATCAACTTCGTTCTACTTCACAAGAAGCTGTATTGGAAAGCGTAAACATTGACCCTGTTGTTAACGGCCAACCCGAACAAACTGCTGCTAGTGGCAACACAATTAAATCTCCCATGGTTGGTGTCTTTTATCGATCCGCTTCTCCGAATGTTCCTGCGTTTGCTGAAATTGGTCAATCAGTCAAAGTGGGTGATACCCTGTGTATTATTGAGGCCATGAAATTGATGAATGAAATTAAATCGGACTATGCTGGTGTCATCAAAGCCATTCTTGTGGAAGATGGCGAGCCTGTCGAATACGGAGAGCTTTTATTTGTCATTGAATAGTCATTTAAATAGCATTAACATCAAAGCATTGTGTTTACAGCGCAACTCAACCTTTTAGGTAATCGTTATGTTTGAAAAAATACTCATTGCTAATCGGGGAGAAATTGCCTTACGTATTCAGCGTGCCTGCAGAGAAATGGATATCAAAACTGTGGTTGTCTATTCCGAGGCAGACATTAACGCGAAATATGTCAAGCTTGCCGACGAAGCAGTCTGTATTGGTCCTGCATCGCCTGCGAAAAGTTATCTGAATATTCCCGCTATTATCGCTGCTGCTGAAGTCACCCATGCACAAGCCATCCATCCTGGTTTTGGTTTTTTATCTGAGAATAGTTCTTTTGCGGAACGTGTAATTGAATCGGGATTTACTTTTATTGGACCTCGCCCTGAAACGATTCGCCAAATGGGCGATAAAATCACTGCTAAAAAAGCAATGAATGAGTCCAATGTACCCACTGTACCTGGTTCAGAAGGCGCTTTACCAGATAATGAACAGATTATTCTTGATATAGCTAAAAAAATCGGCTATCCCGTCATGATTAAAGCAGCTGGTGGTGGTGGCGGTCGTGGCATGCGCATTGTAAAGCAGGAAGCAGATTTAACAGCTGCGATTAACTTAACACGTAGTGAAGCAGGTGCCGCTTTCGGTAATCCGACGCTTTATATAGAAAAATGCTTGGAACACCCTCGACATATTGAAGTACAGGTATTGGCTGACCAATTTGGTAATGTTATATGTTTAGGAGATAGGGATTGCTCAATGCAACGCCGCCATCAAAAGATCATTGAAGAGGCCCCTGCCCCTCAAGTCAGCGACAAACAGCGAGAAAAAATTTATAAAGCCTGTATCAAAGCCTGTAAACGTGTTAAGTATCTTGGCGCTGGTACTTTTGAATTTTTATATGAAGCTGGTCACTTTTATTTTATAGAAATGAATACTAGGTTACAGGTTGAGCACACCGTCACCGAAATGATTACGGGCATTGACATTGTGCAAGAGCAAATCCGCATCGCGGCAGGTGAAAAACTCCGATACAAAGCCAAAGACGTGCAATTAACTGGTCATGCTATCGAATGCCGTATTAACGCAGAAGACCCTTTTACCTTCGCACCCAGCCCGGGTAAAATCAAAAGTTATCATCCTGCAGGTGGATTAGGTGTTCGGATTGATTCGCATATTTATCACGGCTATTCAATTCCACCACACTATGATGCCATGATTGGTAAACTAATTACGCATGGCAGTAATCGAGAACAGGCCATTGCGCGTATGCGTATTGCCTTGTCTGAAATGGTTATCATTGGGATTAAAACGAATATCCCCCTACATCAGTTTTTGCTCAACGATCCAGCATTTATAGCGGGTGGCGTTGATAACCATTACCTAGAAAGTTGGCTTGCTGAATTTCAAATACCGCAAAATACCGTATCGTCGTAAGCTACTTGTCAACAGAGTTACTTCAGACACATTGGTCGGGATGAGAAGATTTGAACTTCCGACCCTCTGCACCCCATGCAGATGCGCTACCAGGCTGCGCTACATCCCGACAACTTCATATTGCCCTGCTACTTACCCATTGTAGTTGGTTTACCAACGGTTTGTTCAAAAAATCGCTTGATATAGTCGCTTGCTTGAAAAGTGACGACACGTCTTGCGCACACGACATGGATCTGACCTGTTTTTGGATTACGACCAGGTCTTGCCATCTTGTCACGCAACTTAAAACTGCCAAATCCAGATAACCTGACTACTTCACCTGAAGCAAGCGCCAACTTCATTTCATCAAAAAATAGATCGACTATTGTTTTAGCCTCCAGTTTGGTTAATGCCATTTTATCCAATAGCAAACGCGTTAATGTCGCTTTTGTGACAGTCATCTATATAATCTATCTGTAATCTACGTTCGTAACGTTGCACCAATTGTACTGACCGCATCAAGTAACTGATCCATTGCGGCATTAATTTCGTCATCAACGAGCGTTTTATCCATAGCTTGCAACAAGACATGGTAGGCCATACTTTTCTTGCCTAGCGGGATTCCAGAACCACTATAGACATCAAATAACTCAATGGATTTGACAATATGTGGTGCATGGCAATACAAAGCATCATATAACTGCTTGGCCGAACAAGTTTTATCAACAATCAGCGCCAAATCACGCTTGACCATGGGAAACTTAGACGTGGTACGATAACTTGCTAAACATTGTTCGTATAATACTTCGATACTGAACTCACTTAAAATGGGTGCGCTAAGTAAATGATATTGCTGGGTAAGCTGGGGCGACAATTCTCCAATAACACCAATAACTTGCCGATCAAGTAAGATATTTGCAGCACGGCCTTGATGTAAGGCTAGATGTTCGATAGGCTCAAACTCGGCCTTACGCGGTGCAAACAAGGCTTCAATGTCAGCTTTAACATCATAAAAATCAACGCGTGATTCAGCATAACCCCATTGCTCAGGATAGCGCGCTCCCCAAGCTAATAAACCTATATAAGCCTTCTGCTCAGCTTGCTGATTGATCCCGCTAAAGATATTGGCTATCTCAAAACATCGCACACGCGTATGCTGGCGATCCATATAATAGATCAAACGCTCCACTAAAGTTCCTAACAGGGTGGAGCGCATCATGGTCGCTTGACTATCAATAGGGTTTAGAAGTCGCACTAAAGACGTTTGAAATGAAAAATTTTTCTCTAACGCCTCTGATACAAAAGGATAGTGAATGACTTCTTGATAGCCTCTTGCGACTAATACCTGGCGTAGGAAGCGAGATTGCACTACAGCTTTAGGTTGCAAAACCACATGCAAGGGCGCAGATGGGCTAAGCGCTGGAATATTGTCGTAACCATACAGTCTTGCAATTTCCTCAACCAAATCTTCCTCAATCATTAAATCGTTGCGAAAGCTTGGCTTGCTAACTGTAAAATGACCCGTTTGCCGTGTAAAATTAAGCATTAAACGCGCTAATATCGTAGCGATTTTCTCATCAGGAATATGGATACCAAGTAATTGCTCAACGCGTTTTGTGTGTAGATCAATAAACTGATCGCATAAACTATCGCCTTGTTTCTGAACAATCGATCCGACTTGTCCACCAAAACTTTCTACAATCAACTGGGTTACCCGTTCAAGCGCTTCTTGTTGCGCTGTACTATCAATACCCCTTTCGAACCGATAGGCCGCTTCAGAAACAATGCCCAAGCTACGTGCTTTATTAGCCACCACATTAGGTTGAAAATAGGCCGACTCTAAAAATAGATCTTGTGTCGTAGATGTCAGAGCACTTTCCATACTACCCATTATGCCCGCAAGAGACAAAGGCTTTTTGTCATCCGCAATGACTAACATCGTCGCATCCAATGTGATGAGTTGATCATTTAAGCAATGTAATACCTCGCCCATTTTTGCCATTCTAACTTGTATAGCCCCATCAATTTTTTTAGCATCAAAAATATGGAGAGGCTGTCCTAGTTCTAGCATCACATAGTTGGCTATATCAACAACTGTTGAAGTAGGTACCAATCCACTAGCTACGAGGCGATCAGTGATCAACTGTGGTACGCACCCATTGATTAAATCAATGTGTCGAATTAACCGACCAGTATAGAAACAACAGGCGCTTGGCTCATGAATATGTACAGCGGGCGCTCGGTGATACGTAATAGTAGCTGGAATAACACAGGATGGATGCCAAGGCGTGTTCGTTAAAGCGGATACTTCCCTTGCTAAACCCTTAATAGATAGGCAATCTCCACGATTAGGCGTAATTTTAAAGAGAAAAATATGATCTGTCTTACCACTTGGATATATAGCCTCAACCTCAATACCCGACACGGTTAATAATTCTGCAAGATCTTCAATTGATAGCGGAGGATCTACCCAATGGCGTAACCAGCTTTCTAGAATTTGCATCGCAGTTTATGGCTCAACAGAATTGTGCGAGAAAATCAAGATCATTTTCAAAAAACAAACGTAGATCATTCACGCCATAGCGTAGCATAGCAAACCGGTCAAGACCTATACCAAAAGCCCAACCTTGATATTGAGTAGGATCAATCCCAACATTTTGTAATACGTTAGGATGCACCATACCACAGCCAGCAACCTCTAACCAACCCTTTTCGCCCCATACATCAATTTCAGCAGAGGGTTCTGTAAAAGCAAAAAAGGAAGCACGAAAACGCACCTTAAGGTCTTCACGATCAAAAAAGCGCCGCAAAAAATCAATCATGATCGCTTTGAGTTCCGCAAAGTTTGCGCATTGATCAATCCATAATCCCTCTACTTGATGAAACATCGGGGAATGTGTTGCATCAGAATCCACGCGATAGACCCGTCCTGGTGCAATAATCTTAATCGGCGGTTGATGTGAGCGCATGTAGCGCACTTGCACAGATGAGGTATGGGTACGCAACAATTTTTCATCGGTAATATAAAATGTGTCATGCATAGCACGTGCTGGATGATTAGGTGGGATATTTAATGCTTGAAAATTATGAAAATCATCTTCAATTTCAGGACCATCAGCCACTATAAATCCAACCGATGAAAATAAATCAATAATACGCTCCAAGGTAAGCGTAATGGGATGCAATCCTCCACTTGCTTGACCGCGACCCGGCAACGTCACATCCCATGGTTCTGTTAACGATTGAGATTGCACAAGTTGCATCGTCAATTGATTTTTACAGGAGTGGTAACTTGCTAAGAACTGTTGTTTAGCAAGATTGACCGCAGTACCATAAGCTTGTCGATCTGAGATAGGCAACTGCCCAATACGTTTTAGCGCTGTGGTAAGCAGGCCGTTCTTGCCCAAATAATTGACTTTGACTTGTTCAAGTGCATACAAGTTACTCGCTTCCTGTAGCGCAGAAATACCGGACAAAATAATCTCATCCATCTGCTGCATAGTCACGTTAACCCAAAAAGATAATCATGATGACTTAACAACGTATAAACTTGCTGTCGTTTTGTATTGGCCGCTAGCACTGATCAATGCTTATTTTGCGCCATCTTACATAGCAAGACTTGCTTTGGCTTGTTCGGCAATTTTAGCAAAAGCTGGTTTGTCAAAGACAGCCATATCCGCTAACATTTTGCGGTCAATACCGATTGCTGCTTTTTTAAGACCATCCATGAATTTGCTATAATTTAAACCACACTCATTAGCTGCTGCATTAATACGCACAATCCAAAGTCGACGAAAAAGGCGTTTTTTTTGACGCCGATCGCGATAGGCGTATTGGCCCGCCTTCATGACTGCTTGTTTGGCAACACGATATACATTTTTGCGGCGACCACGAAAGCCTTTAGCCAATGTAAGGACTTTTTTATGACGTGCATGAGCTACAACACCGCGTTTAACGCGTGGCATAATCCCTCCTTATTTAAGCGTATGGCAACATCTTGGCCACGGACATCGCATCGCTCTTATGTACCATTATCATGCCACGTAGCTGACGTTTTGCTTTAGTTGTTTTTTTAGTCAAAATATGGCGCTTGAAAGCAAAAGAACGTTTAACGGAACCATTTCCCAAGATTTTCAAGCGCTTTTTTGCGCTTGATTTTGTTTTCATTTTCGGCATACGAATTTCCTGTGTTGAACCCGCTTTTTTGCAACAGATAACCTATCGTCTATCTTAACAATTTTTTCAGAGGTTGATTATACCTGATTATTTTACCATTTGGATAGCTTAAGCCGAAATGATTAGCACTCTAAACAGCGTACAATTAATTAAACAATTACCTAACCAAAGCAGCAATCTATGTAACTTAGGCATAACGAAAAAGAATAACGGCAGAATTGATGGAGCAAATTCCATCACATTTACCTAACGAGTTAATTCAACCTTTCGCTGGTGTGCAAATAGTCAACAACCACTAAACAGATTGAATCTGCCTCAACATAAGATTTTTTATTTTTTCTTTGGCACTACTACCATGATCATTTGGCGCCCTTCCATTTTGGGGAAATACTCAATCACCCCTTTTTCTAATAAGTCCTGCTCAATTTTTTTGAGTAGAGCCAATCCAAACTCTTGATGTGCCATTTCACGCCCTCGAAATCGTAAAGTAATTTTTACTTTATTCCCTTCTTCCAAAAAACGCGCCAGATTACGTAATTTTATCTGGTAGTCGCCTTCATCAGTACTGGGGCGAAACTTCACTTCTTTAATTTGTATTTGCTTTTGTTGTAGTTTTGCTTTGTGCTTTTTTTTAGATTGCTGGTATTTATATTTACCATAATCCATAAGCCGACATACAGGTGGTATTGCAGTCGGAGAAATTTCCACCAAATCTATCTCACGCTCCGCTGCAATACGCAATGCCTCTTGTACAGCCACAACACCAAATTGTTCACCCGCATCCCCAACTAATCGAATTTCCGGTACATTAATCTCGTGATTAATGCGTGCGTCACGTTCTTGAGCGATGATTAACTCCTTAATCTATTTAGTTTGATGATAGTTTCACCCTCGTTTGTTTGCTAAGTAACTCCAATAAACTTTCCATGGTCATCTGCCCCAAATCCTCCCCACGCTGACGCACAGCTACTTGCTTACTTTGAACTTCCTTATCCCCAACAATAATTTGAAAGGGTCGTTTTTGCAAGCTATGCTGGCGAAGTTTATAGCCAATTTTTTCATTTCTCACATCCAATTCACAACGAAAACCAGCTTGCTTGAGCTGCTCAAAAACACTTCCTGCGTAAGCAACTTGTTTATCTGTAATCGTTATCACTACTAATTGAATAGGAACCAACCAAAAAGGGAAATTTCCTGCATAGTGCTCAATTAGAATACCCAAAAAACGCTCTAAAGAACCTAAAAAAGCAGTGTGTAGCATCACTGGGCAACATTTAGTGTTATCTTCTGCAATATAACTGATATTGAAGCGCTCCGGTAAATTCATATCCATTTGTAAAGTGCCGCATTGCCAATCTCGACCAATCGCATCGCGAATAACAAATTCGATCTTGGGTCCGTAAAAAGCTCCTTCCTTGGGGAAAATTTGATAAGGCAACTGCATCCTGTTTAAAGCGTTGGAAAGTGCTTGCTCCAGTTTATCCCATATCGCTTCAGAACCAATTCGGTTATCGGGTCTTGTGGATAATTTAATCAATACTTGGTCAAATCCAAAATCTTTATAGATGTCTAAAATCAGCCCGATCACACCGCAACATTCCTCAGTAACCTGTGCTTCTGTACAATAGATATGAGCATCATCTTGCGTGAAATGACGCACACGCAATAGGCCGTGTAATCCGCCGGAAGCTTCATAGCGATGGACTTTTCCAAATTCTGCCATGCGAATAGGTAAATCGCGATAACTCTTAATCCCCTGCGAAAACATAGATACGGAACCCGGACAGTTCATTGGCTTGAGAGCAAAAATACGCCCATCTTCAGTTGATGTCACAAACATGTTTTCCCGGTAGTTAAACCAGTGGCCAGAAATCTCCCAAAGCGCTTTATCCATTACATCTGGTGTATTAACTTCAACATAACCTGCCTTTTCTTGGCGATGACGCATATAGCGAATAATCGTTTGAAATAAACGCCACCCTTTAGGGTGCCAAAATACTGAACCGGGCGCTTCTTCCTGCAGGTGGAATAAATCAAGCGTTTGACCCAGCTTACGATGATCACGCTTTTCAGCTTCTGTTAACCGATTTAGGTAGGCAGCTAAATCGGCTTGATTAGCCCAAGCTGTGCCATAAATACGTTGCAACATCTCATTTTTGCTATCCCCTCGCCAATAAGCGCCTGCTAATTTGGTCAATTTAAAGGCAACCAGCTTACCCGTTGAAAGAACATGCGGACCGCGACAAAGATCTGTAAATTGCCCATCACTGTATAATGTGATGGCCTCATGTTGCGGAATCCCTGCTATCAACTCACACTTGTAGTGTTCGCCCTTATGCTTGAAGTAATCTATCGCTTCATTGTGCGCCATCGTTTGGCAGTCAATCGGTAGATTTTGTTGAGCAAGCGCCCGCATTTTTTCTTCAATGATATCCAGATCTGCCGGTGTAAAGGCACGCGAAAAAGCAAAATCGTAATAAAATCCATTCTCAATAACGGGTCCAATCGCTACTTGTGCTTCAGGAAATAAAGATTTAACCGCATGGGCTAGTAAATGCGCTGTGGAGTGACGAATAATTGCTAAACCCGCTTCATCTTGATCCGTTATAACAGAAAGCGTAGCGTTATGGTCAATCATAAAACGCAGATCAACTTGTTTATCATCAACCAATCCAGCAATAACCCGCTCAAAAATCACAGGATCAATTGATTGGATGGCAGATAACACGGTAATCGGATGGTCAAAGGTATGTCGTGTACCATCTGAATATTGAATATCAATCATAGTGAAAACAAATTGGTTAACCTATCCTTAACTAAATAAACAACTCAACAACCCATTTAGGTTATTTAGTCGTGACCAAACCAGCCATGAACCAATAAGTTGACCCATGGATCAATTGGTAGGCGCGACTGGATTCGAACCAACGACCCCCACCATGTCAAGGTGGTGCTCTAGACCAACTGAGCTACGCGCCTAATAATCTACAACCCATTTAGGTTGGCTAGATTATACCCACCAAGTGGCTACTTTCACAAGAACGCCTAACCTCGGCATTTGAAGCTTTAATGCAAGGTATCTTTCGTCTTACCTGATACCATCACATCCTCTTCAGCAACTGCTTGACTGCGCAAGCCATTAAATAAAATATTCAGCAGCACTGCAGACAACGTTGCTAACAAAATACCGCTTTTTAATAACGGCGCAAGTACTGGCGGAAGTTGTACAAAAAATTGTGGGGCAACCACCGGTATCATACCCACTCCAACGCTCACTGCGATGATATATTGATTTGCCCGATTTGCAAATAAATCGGCACGCGATAAAATGCGAATACCTGTCGCTGTTACCATACCAAACATCACAATACCAGCTCCTCCTAGGACAAAAACAGGCACAGAAGCAACAATATGAGCGATTTTGGGAAATAGACCTAGCAATAATAAAATAACGCCACCAACCGCACAAACCCACCTGCTACGAACACCTGTTACCGCAACCAACCCGACATTTTGCGAAAAAGAAGTGTAAGGAAAAGTATTAAATACGCCACCAATCAACGTTCCCAATCCATCCACTCTAAGCCCTCTTATCAGAGCTTGCGTATTCACAGGTCTGCCTACAATATCACCAACCGCCAAGAACATACCGCTTGACTCAATGAAGGTAACGAGCGTCACCATAATCATGGTCACAATCGCCCAAAAATTAAAAGTTGGTAATCCAAAATGGAAAGGCAGAATGAGCCCTATGGACGCTACTTGTGTTAAATCTGGAAAGGTGATTTTTCCACACAACCAAGTAACCACAAACCCGAAAATGATACCAAGAAGCACCGAAATATCAACCCAAAAGCCCTTACCAAATTTATTGAGCGCCAAAATGAACAACAGAACAAGTGTTGATATCAATAAATAAAAAGGATGTCCATAATGCGGATTTCCAAGCCCACCAGCGGCCCAATGAATACCAACCCCCATTAACGAAATCCCAATAACCATAATAACGGTACCTGTTACCACAGGTGGAAAAAAACGAAAGAGTTTCCCGACTAAAGGCGCGATAAATATGCCGACAATACCCGCTATAATCACAGCACCGTAAATACCCAATAAACCGAGATTGGGATCACTACCAATCGCAATCATGGGAGGCACCGATGCAAAAGTAACACCCATCATAATCGGGAGTCGAATGCCAAATGGACCCATACCGATCGTTTGTAGAAGTGTCGCAATGCCGCAAGCAAAAAGATCGGCATTGATCAAAAAAGTAATTTGATCCTTCGGTAAGTGCATGGCACTACCTACAATCAAAGGAACCACAACAGCGCCAGCGTACATCACTAAAACATGTTGCAAACCCAAAGCCATCAGACGAGAAGTTGGCAATATCTCATCAACAGCATGCACTTGATTAGAGGTCATCTTGATGTTTTTTTTCAGTAAAATTAATAACCTGACAAAGCCACTCTTTAAAGATAAAGACGGGCAACTTTACATCAAATATTGAGTGCTAAAGTTAACCATTCTAATATTCCTTGATAAAAAACCAATAAACGATTATTCAAAGTGAAGATGGACAGATCCTGATTGCAACACACCAATTGCGGCAGCGTGCATAAATCCAGCTTGATGAAAGCATCGTAAAACTTGCTGTACTTGATCGGGTACTACGGCGACCATTAACCCACCGCTTGTTTGTGGATCAAACAGGAGGTTTTGCTGCCATTTTTTTAGCAATGGCGCAAAAGAAAGGTGGGATCTAAAACTTTGATCATTGCGTGCTGTAGCGCCCGGTGTAATACCCTGCTGAGCATAGGATAGCGCTTCGGGCAAAATAGGTAATTTGGTAAAATGGACTTGAGCGCCCAGTTGTGAAGCGTGACAAAGCTCAAAAAGATGACCTGCTAATCCAAAACCCGTAATATCTGTCATGGCATGCACACTAGATAAAGTACCCAACACTTCCCCTACACTATTTAATTGTGTAGTCGTTGCAATGAGTGCTTGATAGGCTGATGTCGTTAACACACCCTGCTTCATGGCATGAGCAAGAACACCAATGCCTAAAGGCTTACCGATGATCAATACATCGCCGGCTCGCGCGTCACTGTTGCGCTTTATTTTTTTTGGATGGACAAGCCCTAATACAACAAGACCATAGATCGGCTCGAGTGCGTCAACAGAATGCCCGCCAGCAATGGGTATATTGGCTTGTCGACAAATAGCTTCCCCACCTTCTAAAATGCGCTTTATGACAGCAACAGATAGCTTATCAAGCGGCATACCAACCACTGCAAGAGCCATGATGGGTTTGCCGCCCATTGCATAGATATCTGATAAAGCATTAGCTGCCGCAACACGCCCAAAATCAAAAGGATCATCAACAATCGGCATAAAAAAATCAACGGTAGCAACCAATGCCTGCTCAGCGCTAAGTTGATAAACAGCGGCATCGTCAACCGTATGATTGCCTACTAACAATGCTGGGAACGCAGCAAACTGATCAGATGCTGAAGCAATCAACTGATTAAGTAGTACTGGGGCAATTTTGCAGCCACACCCCCCACCATGCGATAATTGAGTCAGTCTAATCGGACTCAATTGAGGGTTATCCATCTTGCGCACTTCTCGTTTTGTTAGATCGGCCAATATAGCACAACTTAATGAGTTTACTGAGATCATTGATGTTCGTACGCCATCTGAGTTTGCTGCTGATCATATTCCCGGAGCACGTAACTGTCCTATTTTGAGTGATGAAGAGCGCTCAATCATTGGAGAGCTTCACCAAACCCAGCCTTTTGCGGCTCGCAAACTTGGTGGTGTTTACATTGCTCGACGTATCAGCCAATGGATTGAACAGGATTTCATTCATGCCGATCGCCATTGGAAGCCACTTTTATACTGCTGGCGCGGCGGGATGCGTAGTCGGGCTTTAGCAATTGTTTTAAACCAAATAGGTTGGCAAGCATGCCAACTTATTCAAGGATATAAAGCTTATCGCAAGCATGTACTTACAACACTTAACAGATTACCCGAACAGTTATCTCTTCATGTTGTTTGTGGATCCACGGGTACGGGCAAAAGCCAACTACTTCATGCGTTAGCTCAATATGGAGCACAAATTATTGATTTAGAAATGCTAGCACAGCACAAAGGCTCGGTTCTTGGGTTATGCTGCGATAAAATACAACCGACACAGCGAATGTTTGATTCCATGCTGTGGCAGACATTGCGTTGTTTAGATCCAAATCGTCCTATTTTTATCGAAGCAGAAAGTCGCCATATCGGCAACATTGGTTTGCCTGATGCTTTATATCAGCGCATGCATCAAAGCCATTGCATTCTTCTAGAAGCACCGATCGATCAGCGCGTACTATTCCTCTTAAAAGAATACCAATGTTTTGTGAACCAACCCGATCAGTTAATACAACAATTGACCTGCTTAATCCCTGTTAAAGGTCGCGTAATAATTGAGGAGTGGCAAAAGCTTGTTCGGCAAGGTCATTTTGCTCATTTGGTTCAGAAACTCCTTCAGCAACACTACGACCCCTTGTACTGGCGTGCTTTGCATAAAAATTACCACTATATTGGTCAAGCAAGGCTGATCACACTTCCGGATTTAGAGCAAGCAACTATCCAGCAATCTGCTTTAACATTAATCCATGCGCTAACTTAATTAAGGGTCATGGGGTAGTATACCTTCCTATATACCTTGAGCAACAAATAGTTCGGGCATCCTACTGGTTGTTAGAATCTCTTATAATACATAGCATCATAAGATAACTAGAGTTTATCAACGATCATGGTTGCTTTATCCGTAACACCCGTTTTGCTACTGATTCTTGATGGTTTTGGTCACCGAATGCAAGGTGAAGACAATGCCATATACAAAGCGCATACACCCTTTCTTGATGCGCTACGCGCCCAATATGCCTATGGAACGATTGCTACCTCCGGTCAAGTGGTAGGTTTACCGAGTGGACAGTTTGGCAATTCTGAAGTCGGACATATCAATATTGGTGCCGGACGGGTTGTGCTACAGGATATCAGTCGCATTGATGAAGCTATCCAAAATAACACTTTCACTCATCATCCCGTTTTTGTACAAGCTTTCCAAGCAGCTCAACACCATACCTTACATATTTTAGGCTTGTTATCAGATGGCGGGGTACACAGTCACGAAAAACATATCCATACACTGATTCATGCTGCACAAGCGTATGGTGTCAACCATATCTGTCTACACGCTTTTTTAGATGGTCGGGATGTGCCGCCTAGAAGCGCTTTGACTTATTTAGAACATCTTAACACGGCTTGTCGTTTAACTGGTAACACACGTATTGCTACGTTATGTGGGCGCTACTGGGCGATGGATCGAGATCAGCGTTGGGATCGGATTGAACGAGCCTACCGACTCATTGTTGAAGCACAAACCTCTTACCATTACGATACAGCAGAAGAGGCCATTCAATCTGCTTATCAAAGAGGAGAAAATGATGAATTTATTGCCCCGAGCTTGATCGGGAAACCTTGCCCAATCAATTCTGGCGACGCGGTACTTTTTATGAATTTTCGTGCCGATCGAGCTCGAGCCATAACCGAAGCTATCAGTCTGCCAATCTTCAACGCTTTTCCAGTTAATCAACCAAAATTAGCTTACTTTGCAACACTGACCACTTACAGCAAACAAATTAATTTGCCTTGTGCTTACCCGGCTCAAGCAATACGATGCAGCTTGGGAGAATATATCGCTTCACTTGGTTTACACCAATTGCGTATTGCTGAAACTGAAAAATTTGCGCATGTCACGTATTTTTTTAATGGAGGGCAAGAAGAAAAATATCCTCACGAGGTACGCATTTTAGTGCCTTCTCCACAAGTAGCAACTTATGATTTACAGCCGCAAATGAGCGCTTTTGCTGTAACTGATCAATTGATTCAAGCAATTGCCAGTCAGCAATTTGCATTCATTGTTTGCAATTTTGCTAACGGTGATATGGTCGGTCATAGTGGTTCGCTTGATGCAGCAGTTATCGCTGTTGAAACACTTGATCAATGTTTGGCGCGTTGTGTTACCACTATGCGATCAGTGGGAGGGGAAGTCATCATTTGTGCTGATCATGGAAATTGCGAACAAATGTATGATGAAGTTTATCAACAGCCGCATACACAGCATACTACCAATCCATCGCCATTTTATTACATAGGACGCTTGGCTACAATCAGGCAAGGCGGTGCATTACAAGACGTTGCGCCATCCGTTCTTGCTATAATGGGGCTACCAGTTCCAAAAGAAATGACAGGAAGGTCTTTAATCGTATGGCCATAAAAAATCATTGGCAGCAAGTTATATGGAGCATAATAGTTGGGTTATGCTTGGTATTAAGTTCGCCATGCTTAACAGACAATACGCAAAAACAATTGCAACATGTCAAACAGCAGATCCATCTTTTACAAAAAGAAATTTCTCAGCAAGAAAAAGCAAAGCAGGCGGCTAAGCACTCAATTAAAGCTTCTCAGAAAGCCCTAAAAAAAACACGTGCACTTGTTAACGCCCTAATCGCTGAACACCATACTTCTCAGAAAAAGCTATCCAGCTTATACCAAAATTTGCACGCTATTCAAAAAAGGATTGATCAAATCAGCGCTACAATTACAGGCATTTTACAAAAACAGTATGTACGCTATCGGCAATTTGCCACAACACAACTTTCAACAGCACATGAGGTAACACAACAAACTAGATTACAAAGTTATTATCAATATATTGCTAAAGCACAACAGCAGCTGATTCTCCAGCTCCAAGCGCAACAGGCGCAATTGGCTAATTTATCAAGTGAAGTAAAACGTGAATTACATCGTCTAGATCAAGCAGCAACCCAAAAAAAAATAGAAAAAAATAAGCTAGAAGCTAAAAAAAACCAGAGCTACTTACAAGAAAAAAAGTTAGCAAAAAATATTCAGTACAAAAAACAGTATTTAGCGAAATTGTTAGCAAGCGAAAAAAAGCTAAGCGCCTTAATTGCAACATTACAACGCCAAACTAGTGCAAAAACTAAAATACCAGCCTCACAAAAATCGGGTACACAAAACGCAGAACAAGTCAAAGCGGTTGCCGATGCGAGTGCGTCAGGCAAAAAATTTCTTGCACTTAAAGGAAAAATGAAACTCCCAATGGCTGGTACCATTACTGGTAAATTTGGAAAAGCAAGGAGCGCTGAAGGGGGTACATGGAAAGGTCTCTTCATCAGTACGAACACCAAGCAAAGCATTCATGCGGTAGCGGATGGTACAATCGCTCATACAGGATATATAACTGGTCTTGGTCAGGTAAGTATTGTTGAGCACGGTAAACAATATTTCACGGTTTATGCTGGACTTTCTTCAGTGAGTTTACCGCAAGGCCAAAAAGTCAAAGCGGGCAGCGTGCTGGGTCAATCCGGCGTTTTAGGTAGCGGTGAAGTCGGTTTATATTTTGAGATTCGCCATATGGGTCAACCTATTAACCCATTAAATTGGATAGTGCATTAGTCCAAGTTTTGTAGGTTTATTATGAAAGTGATGCATGATGATCAAACGGTATTTTTCTAAACTGATTGTAGTTGGTTTGAGTATGCTAGCGGGCGCCTTGTTAGCACTGGGTATCCAATCGGCACGTGGCATGGCAATGGAGAGCACTTTACCGCTCAAAGCACTTCGTACTTATGCTGAAGTATTAGAATTAATTAAGGAAGGTTACGTTGAACCAGTAGAAGACGAAAAGCTTATTGAATCTTCCATACGCGGTATGCTCTCCAACCTTGATCCGCACTCGGATTATTATGATGTGAATGCCTATAAATCCTTAATGGAAGATGCGCAAGGCGCATTTTGTGGCATTGGTATTGAAATTGCTATTGATCCGAAAAATAAGGTTGTGCATATTATTGCCCCCATTGATCATATGCCAGCTCAAAAAGCAGGGATTAAAAGTGGAGACCGTATTATTAAAGTTGGTAATAAAGCAACCACAGACATGACAGCAGATGAAGTGGTTCGATCCATTAGAGGTAAGATAGGCACCAATGTTGCCATAACGGTTATGCGTCAAAATACACCGCATCCACTTACTTTTATTGTTAAGCGTGCATTAATCAGCGAAGAGAGCGTGCGTTTTGAAAGGTTGGAACCAGACTATGGCTATATACGTATTGCAAAATTCCAAGAAAAAACCCATCAACATTTGGTCAATGCCATCAATACATTATTTAAAGAAAATAAACGGCCATTGAAGGGTTTAGTTGTTGATTTACGCAATAACCCAGGTGGTTTACTGGCCTCTGCTATTGGTGTGAGCGCTGTATTTTTGCCCCAAAACAGTCTCATTGTCCACACCAAAGGACGCATGTCAGGTACAATTGAGCGGTATTATGCAACACCAGCTCACTATCTTACCGCTTCCCACCTAACAGACCCGAATCAGTCTTTGCCTGATGGTATCAAAACGATACCAGTTGTCATATTGATTAATAGTGGCTCAGCTTCGGCCTCAGAAATTGTTGCGGGCGCCTTACAAGACTATCAACGTGCCCACATTATGGGTATTCGATCATTTGGCAAAGGATCCGTGCAATCGGTAGTCCCACTTGCAAGCGGTGGTGGTATCAAACTGACAACTGCCTACTATTTTACGCCGAACAACCGATCGATCCAAGCAAAAGGAATCACCCCAGATAGGGTCATTGAAGATCGCTCCAATACTTTTTGGTTGAAATCAGAGAATCAAATCTAAAAGGACATTTAGAAAACCCCGAAACTGGATCAACTAACACGGAAAGTCAAACCTCTCAACCCGATGCTAATGGCACATTGGTAATAACACCTAAAGCAAGTGATACATCACCGAGCACACAGCCAGACCAAAAAGACTACCAATTAGACCAAGCTCTCCTTTACTTAAAACAGCATAACTTATAAATGGGATACCCCTTATCATGACTCGCTATGTTCAATGTATCAAATTAGGTCATCAAGCAGAAGGCTTAACATCAGCACCTTTACCCACTGCATTAGGTCAGTATATCTATGAAAATGTTTCAAAAGAAGCTTGGCAGGGCTGGTTGCGCTATCAAACAATGCTGATTAATGAAAACCGCTTAAATCTTACTGACCCTAAAGCCCGAGAATACTTAACGCAACAACTTACGTTATATTTCAAAACTAAAACCGAAGCTTAAAGTAATTTGCTCCTCTCTTAGTTACGCGAATCTAAGGAGAGGCGCCATGTCTTAATGGAAACCTCCTTCATCCAGTAAGCCTGAATAATCATTGGACAAAATATGAGTAGATATTGAGTATTTATAGTTGACTAAAATACTATGATATAGTATGTTTTGACTATAAATGGGATTTGATGTTGATAAAAGGTTGATTATGCGTTTGACAACAAAGGGACGTTTTGCTGTCACAGCTATGCTGGATCTTGCTTTGCAAGTTGATCGGCACCCTATTGCTTTGAGTGACATTAGCCAGCGACAACATATTTCGTTGTCCTATTTAGAGCAGTTATTTAGCAAATTGAGACAAGCAGGTTTAGTAACCAGCACGCGCGGAGCACATGGTGGTTATATTCTTTCTAAAGAGACAAAAGATATTTCAGTAGCATCGATTATCGAAGCGGTTGATGAATATATGGACAACACAAAGTGTTTGGGTCGTAAAAACTGTCGCGGACCGAATCGTTGTTGTATCACCCATGATCTGTGGGTTTCTGTTAATCAGGTCATCAACCATCATTTTGAGCATATCTACTTAGCAGATTTGGTTGATAATCATCAAAAAAATGGGGTAGAGCTGAATCAAGAATGTACTCAAATATTTGGCTATACTTAATGAAAATTACCAACAGGAGATGGTTTTTTTCAATAATCAATCTAGAAAGTATTGCGTCATGAATAAGTCATTAACTTTACCGATCTATATGGATTATGCCGCTACGACACCAGTAGATCCTCGCGTTGCTGAAGCCATGATGCCATACCTTACTAAGCAATTTGGTAACCCAGCCAGTCGTAGCCATGTTTTTGGCTGGCGTGCTGAAGAAGCAGTAGAAAAAGCGCGTAGCCAAGTAGCTACCCTGCTCAATTGTGATCATAAAGAGATTATTTGGACTTCTGGTGCCACCGAATCTGATAATTTAGCGATAAAGGGTGCTGCATACTTTAATCGATCAAAGGGCAACCATATTATTACCGTTAAAACGGAACATAAAGCTGTTTTAGATACAGTTAGATCGCTTGAAAAATCAGGTTTTTGTGTCACACTTTTATCAGTACTACCAAATGGCTTAATTGATCTAGATAGCCTAGAAGCAGCGATTCAATCCAATACGACTTTGATTTCTGTGATGTTCGTTAATAATGAAATTGGCGTTATTCAGGATATTGAAGCTATTGGCAGTCTTTGTCGCAAACGAGGCATTATTCTACATGTTGATGCTGCGCAAGCTACTGGCAAAATAGCCATTGATTTGTCGACATTACCTGTTGATTTAATGAGCTTAACCGCCCATAAACTTTATGGACCAAAAGGTATCGGTGCTTTATATGTACGACGTAAACCGCGTGTTCGTCTCGAAGCACAAATACATGGTGGTGGTCATGAAAGAGGCTTTCGGTCAGGAACATTACCGACCCACCAAATTGTCGGGATGGGTGCCGCTTACGCTTTAGCGCAAGAAGCTATGGCAACAGAAATATCTAGACTAACAGATTTGCGTGATCGGTTATGGAAGGGGCTGGAAAATATTGAAGCTGTCTCTTTAAACGGCGACTTATCACATATGGCACCTAATATTCTAAATGTGAGCTTCAATTTTGTGGAAGGGGAAAGTTTGATCATGGCTATGAAAGATTTGGCTGTCTCTTCTGGATCAGCTTGTACATCCGCCTCGTTAGAGCCCTCATATGTATTACGTGCATTAGGTAGAGAAGATGAATTAGCGCACAGCTCTATTCGTTTTAGCATTGGTCGCTTTACGACCGAAAACGAAATTGACTATGCCATTGCCCTACTTCATAAACAAGTTGCCCAATTGCGAGAATTGTCTCCCTTGTGGGAAATGTATCAAGAGGGGATGGATTTATCCAATATAAAATGGGCAGCACATTAGTTTTTTAAAGGAGTCAATTATGGCATATAGCAAACAAGTATTGGATCACTACAAAAATCCGCGAAATGTGGGCACGATGGATAAAAACAATAACGCAGTCGGAACGGGAATGGTCGGCTCACCTTCTTGTGGCGATGTAATGAAGTTACAGATTAAGGTTAGAGAGGATGGCGTGATTGAAGATGCTAAATTTAAAACTTACGGCTGTGGATCGGCTATTGCCTCTAGTTCACTTGTTACCGAGTGGGTAAAAGGCAAAACACTCAATCAAGCATTGGCCATTCGTAACACTGCCATTGTGGAAGAATTGGCTTTACCCCCTGTTAAAATACATTGCTCTGTTTTAGCAGAAGACGCTATTAAAGCAGCAATTTCAGACTACAAAAGTAAACAGGCACTAGACCAAACAGAAAATATAGCGTAGGTGAATTTCTTTATTATTCATCTTGGTGAAAAAATAAATGGCTATTTTAGTGACGCAAAGAGCTGCAGAACATATTCGCGCTGCACTACAAAAAAGAGGTAAAGGTTTAGGTGTACGCCTAGGCATTAAAATGTCCGGCTGTTCAGGCATGACTTATAAGCTTGAGTTTATTGATGAAGCACAACCAGATGACGTGCAGTTTGAACATTTTGGTGTAGTCATTTATGCCGACTCAAAAAGTTTGCCGTATCTTGATGGGACGGAACTGGATTACGCAAAAGAAAGGCTAACGGAAGGCTTCAAATTTAACAATCCAAATGCCAAAAATAGTTGTGGCTGTGGAAAAAGTTTCTATGCCTAAACGGGATAAAACACATCTATTGACATGCGATTTCTTCGCCTTATTCGAAGAACCTTATACTTTTATTTTAGATCTTGTAGCACTTAAAAAAAAATACTACCGACTAATTGCTACGATACATCCTGATCGTTTTGTAGAAGCTTCAGATACCCAAAAGCAATTTGCCTTACTATTGTCTTCACGCTTCAATTCGGGGTGGCAAATTCTCTCAAAACCATTAGAGCGCGCTTGTTATCTCCTGTCTTTGCAAAACATTATCATAACAAATCAAATGGAGACAACTTGGCCCAAAGCATGGCTTGAAGAACAAATAGCTTGGCATGAAAGAATCGATCAAGCTCGCTATCATCCTAGTCGGCTAAAAATACTAGCCGATGAACTTGACACACAAATTGATGATTTTTACCAAGCTTTAGCAGCTCTCTTAACAAATGACTGGCAAACTGCAATACCCATTGTTCAAAAATGGCGTTTTTTTGCCAAATTAAAGCAAGAAGTTGATGATGCAATCCAATCTTTGACCTACTCAGGTCACCGCATTTAACTTAATTTAAACCATGATCAATTACCCGAACTCTTAATCGTGCCACTTGTACATCTTACAGAACCCGAAACATCTCGTACAAATCTAAAGCGTTATGCGGTAGGTATTGATTTGGGCACAACCCATTCGCTTGTTGCGATCACTCAAGATGGTCTAGCAACCTGTTTACCCGATGAAAATGGCCAAGTATTATTGCCTTCTGTAGTTCATTATTTAGAAGACGGCTCCTACGAAGTAGGTTACGATGCCCTGCAACAACAAGCAACAGATCCTGGTCATACCATTACCTCTATCAAACGCATGATGGGAAGAGGAATTGGCGACTTAACGGATACAGATTTATTGCCTTACCATTTTACGGATGAGGCAGGTAAGCTTAAAATTTTGATGCATTCATATGCTAAAAGCCCTATCGAAATATCTGCAGCAATATTAAATACATTGCGAAAAAGAGCCGAAAAAGCATTGGGTCATTCGTTATATGGCGCAGTGATTACGGTACCAGCTTATTTTGATGAAACGCAACGGCAAGCTACAAAAGACGCTGCTAAACTTGCTGGCATACCACTTTTACGTCTTTTAAATGAACCCACTGCAGCAGCTATTGCCTATGGATTAGATAACCAAAGTAAGGGAATATTTTTAGTATATGACTTAGGGGGTGGGACATTTGATGTATCCATTTTACGTTTATCAGATAGTATATTTGAAGTGATTGCCACAAGTGGCGACGCATTACTTGGTGGCGATGATTTTGACCAACGTATTTACTGCTGGATATTAGAACAAGCAGGTCTATCCCAACTGCCAACAATAGATACTAGCGCACTCTTAAGTCAGGCTAGAAAAGCTAAAGAAATTTTATCGCAAAGCAATAAAGCCGTTATCCAGACACAATTATCAACTGGCCAACATATTCAACTGACGCTAAACGCTCATATTTTTGCCAAAATTACCCAAACCCTTGTGAATAAAACATTACATATTGTTGACCAAACCTTAGGTGATGCAAAACTTTCAATTCAGGAAGTAGATGGCGTAATTATGGTAGGTGGTGCAACTTATATGCCAACCATTCAAAAAGCGATGCGTAACTATTATCAACGACCTTTATTAACCAATCTGAATCCAGAAAAGATTGTTGCATTAGGAGCCGCGCAACAAGCTCATGTTTTAGCAGGTAATCGCCATAGGGACTGGCTGCTTTTAGATGTTATTCCGCTTTCTTTGGGTATTGAAACTATGGGAGAGCTTGTTGAAAAAATCATCCCACGCAATAGCACTCTTCCCATTGCAAAATCTCAGGAATTTACAACATATCAAGATGGGCAAACCGCCATGATGATTCATGTACTCCAGGGAGAAAGGGAGTTAGTAGCGGATTGTCGATCATTAGCACGTTTTACGCTACGCAATATTCCACCCATGGCAGCCGGAGTAGCACGTATTCGCGTCACCTTCCAAGTCAATATGGATGGTTTGTTATCGGTCAGCGCCGAAGAACTGACGACACATATTATAGCCAGTATTGAAGTGAAACCAACTTATGGTTTATCTGAAGCTGATATTCAACATATGCTAGAAACATCCCTTGATCATTTACATGAAGATATCCATGCTCGAAGATTGCAAGAATCAAAATTAAATGCCCAAATATTGCTCAAAGAGACCAAAAAAGCTCTTGAAGAAGATGCGGATTTATTAACTGATCAAGCACATACTGATATTAGCTTAGCAATCGCCGAACTACAAACTCAACTTCATCACGCAAAAGAGGCTGCCAAAATCAATGAAGCGCAAGCTGAGCTCATTAAAGCAACTGATGATTTTGCGGCTCTACGGATGAACCGTAGTATTCAATCGGCCTTGAAGGGACAACATATCAACACTTTACCAATAAAGGATAATTCATGACACAAATTATGATACTTCCTCACCCTGATATCTGCCCAACTGGTACAACAATTGAAGTAACAAAAGGTGTTTCTATCTGTAAGAATTTACTTAACCACAATATTTTGATTGAACACGCCTGTGAAATGTCCTGTGCTTGTGCAACCTGTCATGTTATTGTCAGGGCAGGTTTTGAATCGCTCAAACCTGCTGAAGAAGAAGAAGAAGATCTATTGGATAAAGCATGGGGGTTGGAAAATCATTCTCGTTTATCTTGCCAAGCAATCGTCAACGAGGAAGACCTTGTCATCGAAATACCGCTTTATAGCATCAACCACGCTAAAGAAAATAATTAATACATGTTTATGCTTACCCAAAATTAGGCAGCCGATCGCTGTTTGTACATTTGCACCAAAAAAAATAGATGGCGGAGACGGTGAGATTCGAACTCACGGAGAGCTTGCGCCCTCGTCAGTTTTCAAGACTGATCCATTCAACCGCTCTGGCACGTCTCCATCTTTCCAAGGTAATTAGCGCTGGATGACTTTATTTCTTTTTAAGATATACAAAAAGAAATAAAACGGAAAATAGCAGCCTGTGTTCCAGTATACACAATATTCTTTCCTAAAAAAAATACTCATTTAATTCAGCGATAGTGCCTGATTGGATGCAATGAAATAATGGTAGCGTTTATTTTTCCACAAAGGCTCGTTCAATTACATAATCACGTTGATCCCCAATCTTCATTGATGCCTCCATACCTAATTGGTCCAATATGGTTGTACAATCTTTTAATACTTCTTGGCTACCACATATCATGGCTCGATCCTGTTTTGGATCAATGGGTGGCAACTGAATATCTTTAAATAATTGACCGCTTGTCATGAGTATCGAAAGTCTACCCTGGTGATGAAAGGACTCACGGGTTACGGTTGGATAATAAATCAGCTGGTTACGAACCATATCACCTAAATATTCATGCTGCGGTAATTCTTCTGTAATCAATTTTTCATAAGCCAATTCACTTTTATAGCGTACGCCATGCGTTAAGATAATTTTATCAAAACGCTCATATGTTTCAGGATCTTTAATGATGCTTAAAAAAGGAGCGAGTCCTGTTCCGGTTGACAATAAATATAAATTTCGCCCTGGTCGCAAATCAGAAATCACTAAAGTTCCTGTTGGTTTTTTGCTCACTATAATCTGATCGTCAACTTTTAAATGTTGAAGACGCGACGTTAGGGGTCCATCTGGTACTTTGATGCTATAAAACTCTAAAAATTCTTCATAGTTAGCACTGACAATACTGTAAGCACGCATAATAGAATGCCCTTCAATGGGCAAACCAATCATAATGAATTGACCATTTTCAAAACGCAAAGCCGGGTCGCGTGTTGTTGTAAAACTGAATAGTGTACTATTCCAGTGATGAATACTTAACACCTTTTCAAGAAACATATTTTGCAAAGTCATGATGAATCACTTTTTTTAAAAAAGTAGGCTGAAATTAGCTCACCTCGTTCGTTGATGGCAAGGTATGGCTCTTCTGATTTTGATCATAAATAGCCGTCATAAAATGACGCAAAATCTCCTGCTCAATAGCATAAAGACGATTAACGGGCACCACAATACGCAAAACACATTTATAGTGCTGCGCATCAACCGGAAAAATCGCAACATTCGGTTTTGCTGAAGGGATACCCAAAAAACGCCTTTTTTCATCATGACTGATATGGCGATAAGCGTCTGTAAAAAAAGGAGCGCAAATATCTTTAGCAAGATTCGTTAAAGTAGTACTGACATGCTCGGCACTAATCGTATTGCTGATGGGAATCGTAATAGAGTGGACAATATATTGCCCCATGGTATACCCTCTTACAAGCGGATACTCAAGCAATATACTATGTGGTAGACTGACGATGCGACCGGAATGCTGATTAACAAAAGAGTCAGGCCCGATCTCCATGATCGTGGTAGACAACATGGTAATATCAATAACAATACCCCGGTAGGGTCCCGTTTCGCGATATGGGCCCACTTCAATTAAATCACCCAGCGAATAACTGTTGACCGCGGCTCTAAAAAATGACCCAAGCAAGCACATAATTAATTCTTTTGTTGCGATCGCAAAGGCTGCTGCAACAGCAACTAAGGAAAGCGCAAAAGCTGCTAAAGCTCTTGACCAAATGACAATTACGCCAATTAAGGTCAATAAGATAATGCAGTTTCGTAAATTCACAGACCAGTAGCGCTTATCATTTATACTCATATTCTTGTTTAAAGAAAGAGCATGTACAACCAAAGCACGAACGAAGAGTAATAGTAAAATCAATAAAATAGACTTAACCACGCGACTTGCCGAGCCGCTAATGGCCATGTGAAACCAATAATCTAACTTGTCCCAATCAAAAAATTGACGCATCGCTCTGATAACTTCAATGATATTAAAATAGTGAGAACATTAACGCTAAAAACAACATTTATGCTGGACATTGTAGCAAAATTGTAAATGCTCGGCACAAATGCATTGCATAATACGCTTTATGCCACAATGTGAAGAACAAAACCATTTCAATTAACAGAAGATATGAAATAAAAAATATGCTTAAAATTGGATTTATTGGCGTTGGAAATATGACCCGCGCAATGATTGCTGGTATTCGCCTTACCCAGCCAACTTGGCAGCTATCGGGTTTTGATCGGCATCCTGAAAAGTTAACATTAATGGAAAAGCAATATGCTTTGATGGCTACTTCAACACTTGAAGCACTTGTTAATACAAGCGATTACTTAGTGGTTGCTGTCAAACCATCAGCATATGCAGCAATACTGAAAACTCTGAAAACTTACCTAAAACCCCAACAAGTTATCATTACTGTTGCAGCTGGCTATCCAATTGATCGCACGCAAAACGATTTAGGTGATCACGCAAAAATTGTTCGAGCAATGCCTAACACACCTGCATCCATAGGTTCTGCTATGAGTGCAATAGCCTTTAATACCCACATCACTGAAGCAGAGGCGGCACAAAGCCGTGCTATTTTTGAGAGCTTTGGCAAAGTAATTCAATTAGATGAAAAATATTTTGATATATTTTCAGCAGTCAGCGGCTCATTGCCAGCTTATATATGCTTGATTCTAGAAGCTTTATCCGATGCAGCAGTATACCATGGTTTACCCAGAGAACAAAGCTACGAAATCATTAGCCAAGCCATCCAAGGTTCAGCCAAATGGATACAAGATAGCCAAGAACATCCAGCTATCCTCAAAGATCAAGTTTGCTCTCCGGGTGGCACCACCATCGCGGCCATCACCGCTCTTGAAAAAGGCTGCTTACGTAACACGTTGATAAATGCAATTGATGCTTGTATGGATCGCACAAGAACATTGCAAAAACCTTCAACTTAAACCAGAGTTCATCATTAAAAAAAACTTAGGTCATTGATTTTAAGGAGTTTTACTATCACGAAATACGCTAAAGAAAATTCAATGAAGACTCAACAAGTACTTGGCAGGCATTCTGCTCCCTTTATATCCGATAATAGATTGCCTGATTGCCGAGCAATGAGCAGGTTTTATCAGTGGATCTATGACAACCCAAAGCAAGCTCGTCGATTGGATCGTATTTGGATTATAAAACTCCTGCTTTTTTTTCAAGACCAGCGTCTAATATGCTGGTACTTAAACCAAATTGAACAAGGATCCAAAGTTTGGCAAGTTGCTAATGTATATGGTGATTTAATTTGCCAAGTTGCCCGTAAAATTGGCCAAAAAGGTATTTTCCATTTAACAGATATCTCAGCAACACAAATCCGCCGTAGCAAAAATAAATTGAACAAATATCCTTGGTCTAGCACAATGCATACCGATGCCACTCAATTCTCAGGTAATCCCCCTTATGATTTAATTTGTAGCTTCTTTCTATTGCACGAAATACCCGATCAAAAAAAACAAGAGCTGATTGATAACATGCTCAATAAATTATCAGCAGACGGCAAAGCTATTTTCATTGATTACCATAAACCAGCATTATGGCATCCGGTTCGTTATATTTTGATGTGTATTAATCGGTTTTTAGAGCCCTTTTCCTATGCGCTGTGGCAACATGAAATTAAAGATTTTGCAAGTTGTGCTGACGCTTTTACCTGGACAAAGCACACGATGTTTGGCGGGGTTTATCAATGCGTCGTCGCTCAACCTATTTACCATCATATAGAAAAATTGGTTTCGAACCATTAACGCTGTTCAATCTACATGAAGCTCAGCGACGAACGGGTAGTTGACTAGCTAACCATATAATGGTAGGATGTCGGTTCTACCCAGTTCATGTAATACTCTTGTCTTTAAAATTGCAGAGGTTCACGATATTTCTCGCGCACCAAAATTAAAACGCCTACTGAAAACTAGGCATTTATCAATGGTTGCAATTGGCGGTGCAATCGGTACGGGGCTATTTGTCGCCTCTGGTGCAACCGTCGCTCAAGCAGGTCCCGGTAGCGCAATCATTGTCTACGCATTAGTAGGCATAATGGTCTATTTTTTAATGACCAGTCTTGGAGAATTGACAACCTATACCCCTCTTTCCGGTTCATTTGCTAGCTTTGGGTCACGTTATGTTGATGAAGGGTTTGGTTTTGCGATCGGCTGGAATTATTGGTACAACTGGGCCATTACTGTTGCAGTTGACTTAGCTGCAGCACAGTTAGTCATGAAATATTGGTTACCCAATACACCGGGTGTCTTATGGAGTGTTTTATTTTTAGTCATTATTTTTTTACTCAACTATATTTCAGTTAGGGGCTTTGGGGAAGGAGAATTCGTTTTTTCTTCCATCAAAATCATTGTCGTCACGCTCTTTTTAATAACTGGCCTAAGTATGGTAGTTGGGGTTTTGTTAGACAGTAATCCATCCACTGGATGGCAAAATTTAACAACTGCTGAAGCACCTTTTGTAGGTGGGATACCTGCCATGTTGAGTATTGCAATGGTTGCCGCGTTCTCATTTCAAGGCACGGAGCTCATTGGAGTGGCAGCTGGTGAATCCGATAACCCATCTAAGAGTATCCCACAAGCTATCCGGAAGATTTTCTGGCGAATTTTGCTATTCTATATCCTCGCTATTTTTATTATCAGTATCCTAATCCCCTATACAGATCCCAATCTACTAAGAAATGAAGCAACAGATATTGCTATTAGCCCTTTTACTCTAGTACTCAAAAGGGCAGGATTAGCTAGTGCAGCAGCCGTGATGAATGCTGTGGTATTAACCTCTGTTTTGTCTGCTGGAAATTCGGGTATGTACGCTGCGACCCGTACGTTATATGCTCTTGCAACAGAAGGTAAAGCACCGCGTATTTTCGCAAAACTTTCTGCTAATGGTATTCCGCAAAACGCCCTTTACGCAACAACGATTGTTGCACTACTTTGCTCGTTAACTATGCTTTTCCCAGAAAAAACAGTATACGTTTGGCTACTTAATCTTTCTGCTATGACGGGTATCATTATGTGGCTAGGTATTGCAATTTGTCACTACCGCTTTCGTAAAGGCTTTTTACTGCAAGGTCACGCTTTGAACACATTGCCTTATCGCGCAAAATGGTTTCCATTCGGCTCCATTTTCGCCTTGTTATGCTGTTTTTTAATCATACTCGGTCAAAGTCTGCAGAGCATTTTATCAGGTCAAATAAACTGGCTATCCTTTCTCGGGGCTTATGTCAGCATTCCCCTATTTTTAATCACTTGGTTGGTTTATCGTGTCGTTCGTAAAGTTCATATCGTCTCTTACCAGGCAATGGATTTTACACGCCCTACCAATCGGTAGACATTAATTTTTGCCAGCAATTGTCATGGATTCAATCAATATAGAGCCTACTCTTTTTGAGCCCCATATCACAGCATCATCCGCAACGGCCACAATATGTCCAAACATTTCTTTTAGATTGCTAGCAATCGTAATTTCTTCAATCGGATAAGCAATCTGACCGTTTTCCACCCAAAACCCAGCTGCGCCTTGTGAATAATCACCTGTGACAATATTCACGCCATCCCCCATCAGTTCTGTAACCAAAATACCCTGTTCCATCACTTTCAATAAGTCGGTTTGTGTAGCATGGCTATGTTGCAAAATCAAATTATGAGCACCTCCCGCATTACCAGTGCTTGTCATATTAAGTCGACGAGCAGAATAACTATCTAATAGATAGCTTACGACACAACCTTTTTCAATCAAAAAACGCCTTTTAACTGCTACACCCTCCGCATCAAACGGACAGCTTCCCAAACCACGCGGGATAAACGGATCCTCAACCAAATTAATCCAAGTTGGCAGCAGTGTTTTACCTAGGCTATCTAACAAAAAACTGGATCGTCGATACAGTTTATCGCCAGTTAAACCCTCTATCAGATGCGCAATGAGGCTCGAAGCAACAGGAGAGTCAAATAAAACAGGATACTGGCCTGTTTTGATTTGCCTGGCACCAAGCCGTTTAATTGTACGATGAGCTGCTGCATGACCCACTTGATCAGCCGCCATTAATTCGTGGGCATCGCATGCAACACTCATCCAATAATCCGATTGCATCACCCCTTTTTGTTCGGCGATGAAAGAGGCAGCAATACGGTGTTGACTCGTCGGGTATCCTGCACAAAACTCTAAACTATTAGCATATATGAATTGCTGCGCCTGCGTTGTAACTGTCACTCCATCTGAATTTACAATAAGATTGCTAACATCACGACCAGATTGCTCACATCGCTTAGCAAGTTTAATGGCTTCATCGTGAGTTATAAACCAAGGATGATACAAATCTAAATCTATAACCGATTGACACAGCATGGTAGGTTCTGCGAGACCAGAAAAATCATCTGATGCAGTCAAACGAGCAATATCTAGTGCTGCTTGTACTGTTCGATCCAATGCTTGGGGAGTAAAATCGGAACTGCTGGCTTGGCCACGTTTTTTATCAAAATAAACATTAATCGTTATACTTTTATCTTGATGATATTCAAGTGTTTCAATGTCACCCAAACGAACACTGACTGTCCAGCCATTACCTTCACTGATTTCTGCTTCACAAGCTGTAGCGCCACCTTTCAAAGCTTTGGCAATCAATTGCTTGACTAGATCAATTAATTCGGCTTGGCTAAAATGAAACGAATGGTTTACCATGTGCACTTGTTAAATAATGTGGCAATCAATATACACTGCTTTTGATATACTCTGTTGATGCATCATACGCAGTTTAGTAAAAACCATAAAGCATGGGGCAATATTCTGCTGACTGGATTTTCGCTAAGTCATGTAATGATGCTAAGTTCATAACTTGTTTATTCATGATATGCAAAGCGAAAAAGGGTTATTGTACCGTGGACAAGATATTGATTCTTGATTTTGGTTCTCAAGTCACGCAGCTTATTGCGCGCCGCGTGCGAGAAGCTCATGTTTACTGTGAAATTTACCCTTTTGACACGCCAATTCAAGTCATTAGCTATTTTAAACCTCGAGGACTTATTTTATCAGGTAGCCCAAGCTCCGTATACGATGAAATAGGATACCAAGCAGATCCAGCTCTGTTAAATATGAAGATACCCGTACTAGGTATCTGTTATGGTATGCAATGGATGGCTAAGATATTAGGTGGATCAGTAGCCTCTAGTGCCATACGAGAATTTGGATCCGCTGATATTGAGGTATGTCAGTCTTCAAAACTACTAGATGGTCTGACAGATCATTCAGCTGATGCTGCTGCTTCTTTATTGACCGTTTGGATGAGCCACGGGGATAAAGTTACCGTTGTACCGCCAAATTTTACTGTTATTGCTAAGAATCCACACTGTCCAATTGCTGCAATAGCTGATGAAAAACGTCAATATTATGGACTCCAATTCCATCCAGAAGTCACCCATACACTCAAAGGTAGGGTAATTTTAGAGCGCTTTGTGCAAGATATTTGCGGCTGCCAACCAACCTGGTATATGCCCAACTACATTGAAGAAGCCATCTTGAATATTCGTCAACAAGTCGGCAAGGAATCCGTACTTTTAGGGTTATCTGGTGGTGTGGATTCTGCCGTTGCAGCTGCATTAATTCATCGAGCAATCGGTCAGCAATTAACCTGCGTCTTGGTTGATCATGGCTTATTAAGAAGGGATGAAGCCGATCAAGTTATGAAAATGTTGCAAACACATTTAGGAGTCAATATTATCCATGTCAAGGCAGAAAAACAATTTTTAGATGACCTAAGTGGTATCACAGATCCGGAGATTAAGCGAGCAATCATTGGGAAAGATTTTGTCAAAATTTTTCAAAATGAAGCTAAGAAAATAACTGGTGTTGCCTGGTTAGCACAAGGTACGATTTATCCTGATATTATTGAATCAGGTGCTGCGAAAACTGGTAAATCAACTGTGATTAAAAGTCATCATAATGTAGGTGGTCTACCCGATATTTTACAGTTGAAGTTACTTGAACCCCTACGAAACTTATTTAAAGATGAAGTTCGAGAGCTCGGCCTTGCATTAGGTTTAACCCATCAGATCGTTTATCGCCATCCTTTTCCAGGCCCTGGACTTGGTGTACGCATTCTTGGAGAAGTTAAAAAAAGATACTGTGAACTCTTGCGTCAGGCCGATGCCATTTTTATGGACGAGCTTCTAAAAGCAGGCTGGTATGATAAAGTTAGCCAAGCTTTTGCGGTATTTTTACCCATTAAATCGGTCGGTGTAATGGGCGATGATCGAACTTATGAATATGTTATTGCGCTGCGCGCAGTTAAAACAACGGATTTTATGACAGCCGACTGGGCAGAACTACCCTACGAGCTATTAAATATAGTATCGCGACGTATCATCAATGAAGTAAGTGGAGTCAATAGAGTCGTATACGATATATCGAGCAAACCGCCAGCTACAATAGAGTGGGAATGATTTACATAAATGTGAGTTACTCGTACCATGTTTGCTTGATTTAACTTGAAAAGTATTACGTAATACTTTATACTTCATCGTATGAATTACGATAAATTGACCCAAAAAAAACAGCAACTTGATCGCTTCAAACCCTTGCCGCATGAGCTTGTCCATAATCTAGACAATTGGTTTAAGATTGAGCTCACCTATACAAGCAACGCTATCGAAGGCAATACACTTACTCGCCTGGAAACAGCGGTCATTCTTGAGAAGAATTTGACTGTTGGCGGAAAAAGTCTAAAAGAACATGTTGAAGCAACCAACCACGCGAAGGCACTTGACTTTGTCCGCTTGCTCGCTCAAAAAAAACCTGCGCAATTGACAAACAATGACATTTTGGCCATTCACCATATCATCCTCAAAGGACTTGATGATGAAAACTCTGGACGTTATCGCAGCGCTGCCGTCCGTATTGCAGGATCGACTGTTGTGTTACCCAATCCACTTAAAGTGCCCTTTCTGATGGATCATTTTCAAATTTGGTTAACCAGTCAACAAGATTTACATCCTGTTGCTTTTGCGGGGGAAGCCCATTATCGTCTGGTGAGAATTCACCCTTTCGTAGATGGTAATGGACGTACCGCGCGCTTACTGATGAATCTATTGCTCATGATGACAGGCTATCCACCTGCTATTATCCGTAAAAGTGACCGATTGCTTTATATCGGTGCACTTGAAAAAGCGCAGCTTGGTGGATCCAAAGCGCCTTACGAACAAATCATCGCTCGTGCCACGATGCGCTCGTTGAATATTTATCTCCAAGCAATACAAGGTAAATCAGCCATGTTAGATAACACTAACACGGATGACCTGCTCAAAATCGGTGAACTGGCAAAATTGGCTGGCGAAGCGGTATCAACCATCCGCTATTGGACACATGAAGGTTTGTTGGACGTTGCAACCATGACGCCATCTGGTTACCAAATGTACGCTATAAATATGGTTGAGCGTTGTCAACAAATTCAAAAACTAAAAAGCGGACGCTTCACGCTTGCTGAAATCAAGCAGCAGTTGCCATAAAGGCAGCTTTGGATCAATTAACCATCCGTTTAGCATGCTACTGATACACCTCACCACACTACAGGTTGATTATCATTTACTAAACTTTACCCAGGACACTTTGCTGGGTAAGATAGTACACTTTTTTCATCAATCCAGGCTTCCACCTACTTTTGATGTAAAAAATTTTTATTAAAAAATAATTTTTTGTAGCTATTCCCTAATTTTGCTTTTACAACTTCATTGCTTTCTGTATTCACATAAAAACCAACAAAACGCTGCATCATGCAATGAAGTTATCGATTATTTAAGCAGCTAAGCCATTTGTGTAAATTCGATTTAAAGGTATATAAAACCTGTAACATCTTGCGATGTCTATCGAGATCTCCGCCAAACGAAATAGCTACTGTCGTATGTGGCTTGATCTCAATTGGTTGGCTATGAAGCCTAGGCTGGTAAAATGATAAGAGGATATAAAAATATGCTCTGGCTGTTTAAACTACATCGATTTTTCAAAATAACCTTAATGATCCATCCATATGATGTTATATGGTATAGGCCAGTGTTTTTGTTTATATGTATATAACCATCTGATTATTATTAAATTTTTTTAACATCTAAATAAAAGTAGTAGTAAAAGATTAATCAAGCGTAGTTTTGCGTAAATGACTAGATTTGAAAGTATCGAATATGTGAATAAGCGAGGTACGCGATCAATCTATAACAAAACTTGGTGCTGGGAATAGCTAAAAAATGAGATGGGTTTACAGAAAAATTTAACAATTAGATGCGCGTAGAAAATTCTGTCGAATATAACTTACAATGACCCCTACGAAAACCAACTTTGAAAGTACCATCGGTTGGTTAAAATATAAACAATAAATTACTAGAAATAAGTGATTTTCTTGCTAACTGTTTTTCACAAAAAATCTAAAGGTTATACATGATTATTAATTCTAATCAAAATATTCTCCTCCCCTCTACTTTCATGAGAAAATTACGACCTGAATACTATTCAGACACAGAAGATCAAGCTGATTATATTTTAGAAGCTACAACTCTGGAATACCAATTAGATTCAATTACATCTCGTAATCAGACGAATGATTTTGAGATATTTTGTCGAAAACTTTGTGAAAAAACCATTTGTCCAAACTTACGAGCACATACTGGTCCTGATGGTGGTGGTGACAGTAAAGTAGACACCGAAACCTACATAGTGGATAAAGAAATCTCTGATCTATTTTATGTGGGCGATCCAACGGTAGCGGAGGAAAAATGGGCTTTTGCGTTTAGTGCTAATAAAGACTGGAAAACAAAAATAAAAATTGACGTAAAAAAAATCTCTGAGACAAATAGAGGCTATAAAAAAATATTCTGCATTACAAACCAATTTGCTAGAGATAAAGCTCGGGTAGAATTAGAAGATACTTTGTCACAACAATACAACATTGTTGTGACAATTCATGATCGATCTTGGATTATAAAAGAAATTATAGAAAATAACCGCAAGGATATTGCCTACAATTATTTAAAAATTGGTGAACTAGAAAAGAATAGGTTCAAAATTGGATCACTAGATTACTCGCGCAAAAAACAGCTCGCAGAAATCGAAAAAAATTTAAATGATCCAGACGCATTTAAAGGCATAGAACGACAACTGGTGACAGAGGCTCTTCTAGCAGCAAAATTATCTAGAGAAATAGAATGTACTCGAGTTGATACAGAAGGTAGATTTACGCGTGCTATACGCCTAGCAGAGAAAGAAGGTACTGATCGTCAAACTTTAGAAGCTAAATACGAATATATATGGACAGCATTCTGGTGGTTTGATGATTTTCAATTTTTGAAAAATTCATATAATGCGTTTGAAACTCTAGCATTGCAATCTGAACAGCACATAAATTTAGAGCTCTTGACCAACCTATTGCAATTATTAGTAAATGCAATAATGCATGGTCACATGTCGCGCGATGAATGCAATCTTGATAAACATATGATGAACTTAGAAAGAGCTCTAAAAAAGATAGCGGAGTATAAAGAGCGACCTAACAGTGCGCTGGAAGCACGAACCTTATTAGTTATGATAGACATGGACAGAGCTCTTTTAGATAACAATCGCGAGAAATTGGTAGATATCTGGAATAATTACTCTACTCTTCTTGAAAAAGCAGAAGGACTTGGTGAATATGGAGCAGAACGATTAGTAAAAATGATAGAAATTGCTGGATGTATAACAAGCAATGATCCAACTTATAATCGTTTGATAGAAAAAGTAGCCAACTTTATCTCAAAAAGAAAAAGTGAGGCAGAAGGTTCCTTAGTACTGTTGCGGCGAGCGCAAAAACTCAACGTTGATAGTAATAATTTTGAAGTCATTCGCCTTCTTGGTAAAGCTGCTTTAGGATTAACGAAGAGAGAATATAGCAATTCCCTCATTCAAACACTTCAACTTTTAGTTCTAGCTTATCATTATTCTGGATTATTTTGGGCAGCTAGAGCAAGCTGCACTTTCTTAGCGGCTTCTTTTATTGTAAAAAGCGAAGAAAATGGTCAGCTGCCAATTGATTTTATATCAACTATAAAAACTCTAGCGTGGATAGCGCTGAGATTATGCCATATTCCTGATTTTTTGTTTGCAGTTCAAACATTGCGAAAAGCTCTCACAACTACTCAGTGGAATATTGATGTAAAACAACAAATAAGAAAAAGCATTCAAGATCTAGATGAGGAACTAGGTGGTCTATTATTGAATTTGAATGAAACAGAGCTTAGTAAATTAGAAAGTTTACCGGACATACTTAATGCATTAGAATTATCCACAGCTCAATCCGCCCTTCTATATATGCTCGGCCATACTAATAATACGTCACTCGCAAACCATTTTGCTGAAAAAAACATTCACATACCTCTTATCCTAAACGTAGATGGACCGCAAATCTTCAGTACGATTATTTTCGGTGTAAATATCGAGATTATTATTGATGGCAATGCTCAATCCATCATAATTGCTGAAAGCGTTTTAAGTTCTTTGGAGGCATTTTTTGCTACCTCTATTGAGCAGCGTATTGCGCCTCATACAGAGAAATTAAAACTTTTTGTAGTGGAGAGCGCAGCAATATCTAAACCTTTTTTTGAAATAAGAAAATTAGATATGTCTGGAACTATTAATTGGCCAATAAATTTTTCGTTGTCAAATCTTGAAAATCAAGAAGAGATCCATAAATTTTGGATAGAAATATCAAATGATGTTCTTGTGACTTGTTTTATTGCTGAAAATTTAGAGTATTTTACAAAACAACTTTATGACGACGACGTGGTACAAAACAGAATGAAGATGGTGGCTTTTAACTCTGTTAGCTACGACAGAATTTCAGCAAAAAGTATCTCCCGTATTTCAGATTGGCAGAATTACATTCAACGAATTTATAAATTGCGTAGCCCATGCCCAACTTTTAAAACTACTCCACCCATAAAAAATGATGATCATAAATCACAAAATGAAAACAAAAAATTATGCATGCAACACCATCATCAGGCATATAAAATCGAGTCAATTATCAATGTTCATTGTTGGGATCAAGCGAAATGGCGTGGAACATCTTACCATTACTACCTAGATTCGTTTCCATATATCTCATTTATTTTTAGCGATGAAAAAAGCGGTAGAAGAATCTTTGTAGATTGGCAAAAGCAATTTGGAAAAATTGATAAAAATGATGCAATTTCTTTATCCATTATTCGCCAACCACCAAAGCGGAATCAACATCATTATTGCGTAAAATATCCCCAAAATTCCTTGAAAATGGAAACATTCAAACCAATAAAATAATGACAGCGACAGGCCGTTATTTGATCATGTTACCAAATAACAGCAATAACTTAAGCGATTTTTTGGAGTTATACAAACATAATACAGCTTTTTATATATCACCAGCCTTTTATGATAACTCAGGAATACCAAAACCAGTTTTGGGTTTAGCTATACTAAAACATCATCTCACTGTCAAATCATTCATAAATTTAAATAAAAATGACCCTGAATATTGGCTTATAAAAAAAAGTCAGAGTTAAGGTTAGTACAAAACAAACTATAGTTCAAACACACCGAAAAATGGGTGATGCAATACTTCCAAAGCAAAACCCATCCACTTGTCGTCCCTTGCTACAAAGAAATAACGGTTAAACCTAATTTAAAATTTGCTATCATTACTATTGAGCTGAGCACAGTTAAAAATTATGTTGCACGCATGATTGAGTTGATTTTGTTACTTTTTTTGATGATTTATTCGCTTTTTTTACTTCGTCTCACACTGCGTAGTAAAGTTTCTTAAAAGCTCTAAAATATGCTTCCTTATATTCTTTTTCATTCACAGCAAATTTATTATAAACTCCCTGCTCTTTCAAATACTCAATCATAATAGAATAGGCACGCCGTGCTCTAAAATCAATCGCCAATTTAATACCATGTTCCGTGAGCCCACCAAAATTTTCTTTCCATCTTAGCTTTATCATATCAGGCATCCCCATTTTTTCAAATTCATTTTGCCATTCTTGTTCCATTATTTTTGCACTAAACATTTCTTCCTCTATGTCTAATGATACTTCTTCATCATAATTATGATGGTTAGAGCATCCAGTTAGTGCCAAAGCAATGGGGATAGCAATCACTATCAGTGTTTTTCACATTGATTTTCCATTCACTACTCAATTAAATCTGATTTAAAATAAAATGACTAACTTATTGATAAGCTTCTAACTGCATAAATCGCTGGTAAATTCCGCCATGCGCCCTTCACATCTATCCCAAAACCAAATACAAATCGATCTGGAATATCTAGTCCCACAAAATCTGCCTTAATAGGTTTAGATTGTTTAATCAATTTGTTGAACAATACAGCACACCGAAAAGATTTGGCACCCAACGACAAAATTTTGTCACGAATGGCTTTCATTGTGTGCCCCTCATCTAAAATATCATCCAATACCAAAACATGTCGACCGTTCACTTCTTCTTGTGGTTCTTGACGCCAAATCAATTGACCGCCACTGGTTTCATTACCATAACGCGAAGCATGAATATAGTTAAAATCAATAGGAAAATGCAGTTTTGGTAAAAGTTGACCCGCAAAAACTAAAGACCCACCCATAACCGTCAATATGAGCGGGTAAGAGGTTTTCATTGTCTCGGTAATATGTTCAGCTAGCTGACTAATAGCCTTATGAATCGTTTTTTCATCAACAATCAAATCAGCATTGTTGAGAATATCTTGTGCTTCTTGTAGGCTGAACATAATACACCTCTTCAAAATAAATAATCATGCTAAGCTAGTCATTATAAACGTGTTACCCTGGTCATTATGAGGTTTTTACCACGAACAGTTGGTATTAAGATGATTGTAAAAGCCTTAAAAGGATCGCTTCGTCAATAATCCTAATACCTAAACGCTCAGCTTCGGTTAATTTACTGCCCGATGCTTCACCAGCTACAACATAATCCGTTTTAGTTGATACACTGCCTCGAATGATACCACCTGCTTTTTTAATGCGTGCTGCTGCTTCATCGCGTGAAAGGGTTGGTAAAGTACCTGTTAATACAAAGATTTTTTGGGCAAGTAAAGTTGTCGTTTGGGTCACACTAACATTACGCCAAGTGATACCAGCTTCTATTAAGGCTTCTATCGCCAATCGATTATGTGGTTCAGCAAAAAAATCAGCGATGGATTGAGCCACTACATCCCCAATATTCGGAACGGTAAGTAGACGATTTTTAAAAGTTTCTGACACATTAGGTGCAGTTAATATAGCATCTGACAACGTAAGCGATTCGTTCATCAAAAAACTAAAATCACCTAGATGATGCATTAAATCATAAGCCGTGCTGATACCAACATGGCGTATACCTAAAGCATATAAAAAACGTTCCGGCGTTGTAAGTTTACTTTTTTCAATAGCATTCATTAAATTGCGTGCACTTTTTTCACCCATACGATCTAAGTTAGCTAATTGTTCAACGTTGAGGTGATATAAGTCAGCTAATGCCTTCACATAACCTTCATCGACTAATTGACTAATTATTTTTCGCCCTAACCCGCCAATATCCATGGCTTGACGTGAAGCAAAGTGCCATATGGCTTCTTTGCGTTGTGCGCTGCAATATAAGCCACCGCTACAACGCACTATGACCTCCTCATCGGAACGAACAATACGAGAAGCACATACAGGACAATTTTGAGGTAATAGATAGGGCATAGCTTTCGCCAACCCATCCTTATCTAAAGGACGTTTTTCTAAAATTACTGATACGACCTCTGGTACAACATCTCCTGCGCGCCTAACAATTACCGTATCCCCAATGCGAATATCCTTTCTTTTGATCTCATCTTCATTATGCAGTGTTGCGTTGGTAACGGTTGCGCCGCCTACCGAAACTGGCTTTAATCGCGCAACAGGCGTAATAGCACCTGTTCGCCCAACCTGTACAGTAATCGCCTCAATTTGTGTTATTGCTTCTTCAGCAGGAAATTTATGTGCAACAGCAAAGCGTGGAGCGCGCGAAACAAAGCCCAGTTGTTGTTGTTGAGCAAAAAGATTAACTTTATAAACAACGCCATCAATATGAAAAGGCAAGCTATCGCGTTTTGACAACATGTTTTCAAAATAATTGACCAATGCTGATGCATCAAAAGCTGTGCAATAAAAAGACGGATCAATTGTTGGCAAACCCAGTTGGCGCAAAAGATTCAATTCATGTGAATGGCTACTTGGCCAATTGATATGCTCTAAACGTACGATAGCATAAGCAAAAAAAGACAAGCGTCTTTTGGCTGTAATGCGTGAGTCTAATGTACGTAAACTCCCTGCTGCGGCATTACGTGGATTGGTAAAAATCTTCTCATGAGAAACCATTGCTTGCTGATTAAGGAACATAAAATCCTTCTTCAGCATCAGTACTTCGCCGCGTACTTCCAATAAAGTAGGTATCTGCTTACCCTGTAAAGTCAAGGGGATTGAACGAATCGTTTTAATATTGTCAGTAATGTCTTCGCCCTGATTACCATCTCCACGTGTTAATGCTTGAATCAATAAACCTGCTTCATAAATTAGACTTACGGCAAGCCCATCAAACTTTGGTTCTGCACAATATTCAATAGAATGGCAAGACAGCATTTTGCACATCCGTTCGCAAAATGCGATCAGTTCTGCGTGGCGCTTCACAAAATCATTTTGTGTGATATCTGAAAAAATATTATTCAAAGAAAGCATCGGTACAGTATGCTTTACTGTTTTAAAAGTTGTAAGTGGTGAGCTACCAATGCGCGCTGTTGGTGAATCTGGTCTTTTTAAATCAGGGTATTTATATTCTAGTTGCTCAAGTTCACGGAAAAGACGGTCATATTCTGCGTCAGGAATAGTTGGTGCATCAAGTGTGTAATATTCAAAAGCGTAACGATTGAGTGCCTCTGTAAGGCTGGTAATATGTGCTTGTATAGTCAAATCTGGCATCGCAAAATAGCTTAGTAATTAGATGAATAAGCGATTGGATAATGCGGAGCCCGGCTCAATACCCTTATTTTCCATTTTTTGATAAAGCTGGATTAATTGCGTACGGATATGCGATAAACCCTGATCAGTCAGAAGATGGTGGTTGTCATCCACCAGATCACCGTCAAATGCTTTAGCAATTTGGCGAGCAACAGCTAACCCCTGATCAAAAACCTGTACCCCCCCTTTAACGCGTGGCACATCAAATAGCCATGTTAGTAAAGTTGACTGAAGTTGTGACAAGCGTTGCTTATCAAAGCTGACTGCTTCATCCGAAACCGTGTAAAGACTATCGCCCGCTTCGGATAAATAATGAAATAGCCCATCTAGTTCCAAGGTAAGTCCCTCATGAGTGAGCATTTTGTGCAATGCAGCACCACTAACAGCTTGGTGAAATTGAACATGTATATTGACCAATACATCAACTTCGGCACAAAATTGATCCAATTCTTCTGAAATAGCTAATTGCTGAGTAATAGATGGCATCGAAATACGACCTTCCTCGCGATCAGAAAACGCCTTAGCTTCTTCACAAAATTTTTCTAATTCTGACTGGGAAATAGCGCCGTTGCGATCGACAGTTTGTAAGCCAATCTTCAGCGCTTGATAAGGTGTGCTAGACAGATTGTGCACCAACTGCCATCCTGCTGCTTCGGTATAACCAATCATGCTATAACGGCGCATAGTTGTAAAACAGGGTAATGTATCTAAATGATGCGGATCAACAAAAACAATATCAACAATGAAATCAACCATCGGATTAAGTAGGGTTTTATCAACTGCTTGAATAGTCAGATCTGCTGCTTGTGAGGATGAAGCACTATCTTGCTCAGTCATATCTGCACTACTAGCAATCACTGCTGCTTCAACCTGCTTTTCATTGTCCGATACCACATCAGAAGATACATTACATGCATCATACGTTGCTTTTGCTTCTGATTCACCAGGTAAAACAAATGCTGAAGGTTTTGTTGATTCTGGAGTCGTCAAGGTAAAAGTGTGCTCTTCATCTTGTACATGGCTTTTCTGGATCTCATGCACCGCTAAAGTAGGCTCCACAAGCATACCCTGTTGCCCATCTCGCACTTGATTTTTGGGTACATCCAACAACACATCTGGAAAATCACGAAAAAAACGCTGCTCAATAATTTGGCGTTCGCGTCTCACCCTAACTCCATTACCTATAAAAATGGCAATCAGGATAGCAATACCTACCAGCAAAAAAAATCCAAAAAATGAATCCATTAGCCCCTCTTAAACTGTGCCATAAGTTTATTGATTTTAGCATGATGTGTTCACGAAATAACTATTTCGCCCCGGTAAAAACAGGTAAAATGGGTTCACTTCTTTAAAATAAGTATTTGCCCGCATGATGTCTACTTACACATACATTCGTTTTTTAATTTACGTTCGCCTAGAAAATCAATGTTAGATCGTTTGATTATTGAATTAGATAAAGCATTACGTACCATTTTTTCGCCAGCGATAAGCGTCCGTCCACATCCTGATGCGAATTTACCTGAAGCAGCTCTTGATAAAATGGATAAACAGCATGCCATCGGACTGATGCGTATCAACCATTGTGGAGAAGTCTGTGCTCAAGCGCTTTATCAAGGGCAAGCACTCACAGCACATCGAAAGAATACTAAAAAAGAGTTACAAAATGCTTCTGATGAAGAAACAGAACATCTTGCTTGGACAGCACAACGCATTCATGAGTTAGGCGGTAAAACCAGTCTATTCAACCCAATATGGTATATAGGATCTTTTGCTATCGGTGTCACGGCAGGATTATTGGGAGATCGACAAAGTTTGGGTTTTTTGGAAGAAACAGAAAATCAAGTCTGCGCACATCTCACCAGCCATTTGACAAAATTACCAAAGCAGGATGTAAAAAGCCGCACAATCATTAAAAAGATGATACAGGACGAAAAACGCCATGCTTTACTTGCCAACCGCTTAGGAGCAGCACCCTTACCGAAAATGGCTAAATTTGCTATGAAAAAAATGGCACAAATCATGACGCGCAGTAGTTACTATTTTTAGCGTATTTTATATTTTCTTCTTATGGCGACTTAGCCAGATCATCCTTTCTTTCGGGTCAGCATAAGGGCCTTCTCCACCAATTTGACGCTGATGATTTTCTATCCAGGTTTCTAGTTGCTTAAGAATAACATTTGATTTATCTATATCCGTTCGAATGGGTGACCCAACTATAACTGTTACGTCACCAGGATATTTGAGGAAAGACTTTTTGGGCCAAAATTCTCCAGCATTATGTGCAACAGGCACAATAGGTACTTGCAGTTGTTTTGCAAGTAATACTGCACCAATCTTATAGGTGCCTTTTTGTCCTGGTTTAATTCGTGTACCTTCTGGAAAAATAACAATCCAAAAACCCTGCCGAATACGTTTTTGACCCTGTCGGATCATCTGTCGAAAAGCTTGGGTAGGATCAGCACGCTCAATACCAATAGCATTCATCAAAGCTAATCCCCAACCAAAAAAAGGTAAAAATAAAAGCTCTTTTTTTGTAACAAATACTTGTGGTGGAAAAATACCTTGTAGTGCGATGGTTTCCCAGCCCGATTGATGTTTGGCACAAATAATAGCAGGCGTCTGTAATACACCTCCTTCGTAAATAACGTGATATTTCAAACCAATAATATGGTGTAAAGCCCAGCGTAAAGCATCAGGCCAAAATATACCAAGGCAGTGTCGCTTATAATCCGGTAGCGGCCAAAGAATAAACAATATGGTGCTTGCTAAAATCGTCGTGATCACGATAAACACCCAATAAACTAGATTGCGTACCAATAAATGAACGCTACTATAAATGGTTTTCATCGGAGAGCAAGGAGAGATCTGCAACAGCATTTAGTAATGTGGATAACTTGGCAAGAAGCGCTAGTCGATTATTTTTAAGGACTGTTTGCTCGGTCATGACCATGACTTGATCGAAAAATTGATCAATACTTTCTTTAAAAAGAACCACAGCCGACAACACTGCTTGATAATCCTTATTGGCAAGCGCTTTGCTGATAATCGGATCAATATGCTGTATCTGTTCAAAAAGCGTGTGTTCAATAGATTCAACAAAATATCGTGGTTCAACCGCTTTGAGCGAAAGAGGAGCTTTGCGCAATATATTTTTTACTCGTTTGTTGGCAAAAAGTAATGGTGCGACATCAGGCAAACATCTAAAATTTTCAATGACTTTAATTTTATTAATTACTTCATCCAATCGACTGGGTTGATGAGCTAATACCGCCTCAATCGTATCTTGTGCATGATCACGCAGTAAATAATATTTTAAACGCTCCAAACAAAAATGATAAACCACATCCACTGTATCTTCAGCAAGCAGTGATTGAGGGAAAGCTTCAAAGGTAATTTGGCAGAGTACCTTAAAATCTATGGATAGCTTTAAAAAGATACGCAATACACCCAATGCTGCACGACGTAGTGCAAAAGGATCTTTATCGCCTGTCGGTAGAATACCTAATCCCATCATGCCAACGAGCATTTCGAGCTTATCGGCAAGCGCTAAGAGTTCACCTAAAGGTTCATCAGGTAGCATATCTTCTGCAAATTTTGGGGAATAATGCATTTGAATAGCATTGGCAATAGTAATAAGTTCGCCATCATGTATCGCATAGTATCGACCCATAATCCCCTGCAGCGCAGGAAATTCCCCGACCATATCGGTTAATAAATCCGCTTTTGCAAGATAAGCAGCGCGAGAAGCATGCTCAGGATTGATCTGCCATAATTTTGCAAAGCGCTCTGCAATCGCCTGTAAACGTTTTGTGCGGTCTAGTTGACTACCTAATTGGTGATGGTAAACAATATTCGCTAATCTTGGAGTGAAACTGTCTAACCGATGCCGTTGGTCTTGATCAAAGAAAAATGCGGCATCAGAAAGTCGTGCGTGAATAACACGCTCATTACCTTGGATGATTGGCGTAGAATCATGCGTTGCGTTATTTGCAACCAACAAGAACTGATGAATTAATTGACCTTGATAATTTAACAGGGGAAAATATTTCTGATGCTGTTGCATGGTAAGCATCAAGCACTCTTTTGGTAAACGTAAAAAACTAGGGTCAAAACTTGCCACAAGCACTTTTGGCCATTCCACAAGTGCTGTTACTTCATCAATAAGCATGTCCTTATCAGCAATAATTGCTTGTAAATTTTTGGCTGCTGCCTCCAAGGCTTCGTCAATATAAGCTCTGCGTTCACTAAAAGAAGCGATTACTTTACCTTCCTCTTTCATAATAGAGGCGTAATGGTGAGCTTCATTGATCGTAATGATCTGGTCACTTAAAAAACGATGTCCACTTGTAGTAGCTGTACTAAATAATCCAAACATAGTGCAAGGAATAATATGTTGGCCATGTAATACAATCAATCCATGCACAGGACGTATAAACTGATCATCTTTATCTGACCAGCGCATAAAAGTATCAGATGACATACTTTTAAAAATAATGTGAAGCATATCAGGGAGTACTGCTTCCAATGTTTTGCCGGGCATTAATCGTAAATAGGCATAAACTTCTTGTTTGCCATCATGATGAATTTTTAATTGATCAATAGATACCTGACAAGCTTTTGCAAAACTCATCAAGGCTCGCGTCGGTTGATTAGCTAGTAAAGCATGATGTAACGCCGGGCCCTTTTTAAATATTTGCTGATCAGGTTGCCGAGAATTAACATGAAATATCGTCACAGCCAAACGGCGTGGTGATGCATAGGCAACCGCTTTTGACGTAGGCTCGGTAAATTGCTGCTTGATCAATGCATCCAGTAGGTTTGCAGCAAACATATCGCCTAATTTTTCAAGGCTACGAGGCGGTAATTCTTCAACTTGCAATTCAATCAGTAACGTTGCATTCATGTTGATGCCTTAACCGTAGGCAACGCTTGGCAAAGCGGAAACCCAAGTGTTTCTCTCATGATGTAATAGGCCTTTGCAACACGGCGCGATAAGGTACGTAGGCGACCAATATAATTAGCGCGTTCCGTCACTGAGATA